>JANLSZ010000232.1:0-46857 GCA_031362685.1 Vicinamibacteria bacterium
CATCCAGCCTCGCCGGCGCAGGTGGGCGGTCGCGCCGAGTGCGAGGACCGACCCGCCGGTCGCTTCATGGCCGGCCCTCTCGTCGGGGTGAAGGGAACCGTTTCGGGCCGAGCCTCGTCTCTTCAGGTGTGAGGCAAGAGAAGGATCGAACCCCCAAGCGCAGCCAAGGGGTTGAACGGGCAGCGGCTTCGGCCGCTCCTATGTCCGCCCGTGGGACGACACCGTTCGCTTCCGGTCAGTCCTACACCGGCGTTCAATTGAGCGCGTTCCTTTCTCGCTTTCTCGCGAACCAACCGTTCCGTCTTGCCGTCTCATCCGACATGACCACCTCAAGGAGTCCTGCAATGACCAAAACCGTACTTACGACACTGTCACTCTCGTTCCTCACTCTCGCTGCGGCCGCCCCCTCGCCGGCGTCCGAACAAAGCGGCGCGCGGCATTTCACGTCCACGCCGATCGAGTCAGCCCGGGTCGACTGCTCGGCTCAGGCCGAGATCGATCTCGGCTGGGAGTACCAGCAGCAGCTGATCGCAGCCGGTCTGGCCGCGAGATCCTCGGAAGCTCTGAGCGTGCCCGGCGCGATCATCTCGCCACCTTTTCCTTCCTTCGCCCCCTATCGCGCCGAGGTTCCATCGGCGAGAGTGGTGGGGAAGACTTCGAAGCCATCGAGGGGCGCGTCGAGGTCTCGGGGAGTGGCCGCCGCCAAATCCTGAGCGCCCTACGGTTCGGCCACGGGAACCGGGTGTTCGGTATTGGGACTCTCGGAGCTAGGTGGAAGGCTTGTCTGGCCGCATAACTGCCTGTTTAATAAAGAGATAGATTGCATGGCCCAAACTGGCACAGGCATTGATGTACCGAGTCGCATGGACATTGCTCGCCCCGATCTTGCCGTCAAGCGCAAGAAGCGGAACCTGCAGATGAGTATCGGCGCCGCTGCGTTGCTGTTAAGCGCCACGTGGGGCCTTTCCCAACTCAAGCCCGCGGCGCCCAGCGTCGATCGGGGCACGCTCTTTCTCGACAAAGTGAAGCGCGGCGAGATGCTGCTTCAGGTTCGCGGCCTCGGCACCCTGGTGCCCGAGGAAGTTCGCTGGATCCCGGCCCTCACGGAGGCGCGAGTCGAACGCATCGTCGCTCTGCCCGGCACCATCGTGAAGCCCGACACGGTGATCCTCGAACTGTCGAACCCCGATCTCGAGATGCAGGTTCTCGATGCCGAGTCCCAGTTGCGCGAAGCCGAGGCGCGTCTGGTCGAGGCCCGATCGCGGATCGAGGCGTCGCGTCTGGATCAGCAGGCGACCACCGCTCGCGTCGATTCCGAGTGGCGGCAGGCGCGTCTGCGCGCCGATGCCGATGTGGAACTGGCCGCGCAGGGCCTGGTGGCCGGATTGAACGCGAAGCTCTCCAAGGCGGCGGCGGAGGAGCTGGAGGGCCGCGCCAAGATTGAACAGGAGCGCATGAAGCTCTCCAACGCGTCGATCGAAGCTCAGATCGCGGTGCCCCGGGCAACCGTGGAGCAGCGCGTCGGCATGGCTCGATTGCGCCGCTCTCAGCGCGATGCATTGAAGGTGCGCGCCGGCATCACCGGCGTGCTGCAGTCCGTGCCCGTCGAAGTGGGCCAGAGAGTGACCCCGGGAACCAACCTCGCTCGCGTGGTCGAGCCGACTCGCCTGAAGGCGGTGATCCGCGTGGCCGAGACTCAGGCCAAGGATCTGGCTCTTGGGTTGCCTTGCAACATCGACACGCGCAACGGCATCGTGAAAGGAAAGGTCGTCCGCATCGATCCCGCAGCCCAGAACGGAACCGTCGCGGTCGACGTCGCGCTTCAGGGCGAATTGCCCAAGGGCTCGCGGCCGGACCTGACCGTCGACGGAACCATCGAACTGGCGCGTCTCGACGACACTCTTTATGTCGGCCGGCCCGCTCAAGGGGCGGGGGAGAGCACGATCAGTCTCTTCCGGGTCGATGCGGCCACGGGCGAGGCTCACCGGGTGCGCGTGCGCCTCGGGCGCGCTTCGGTCAACAGTGTTCAGATTCTCGAAGGCCTGAACCTCGGCGACGAGGTCGTCCTTTCGGACGCCTCGGCCTGGGACGCCTTCGACCGCATCCGGCTGAAATAGAGAGCAAGCGTGGAACATAAGGCGCGTGCAAGACGTTGAAGTAGGAAAGCACTCCAAAGGAGCGAGAAAACCATGACCGATACCCCTGCCCTGATCGATCTGTCCGGCGTGACCAAGGTCTTATGACCGATGAAGTCGAGACCCACGCCCTCTCGGGCATTCACCTGAAGATAGACAAGGGCGAGTTCGTGGCCATCGCCGGTCCATCCGGCTGCGGCAAGTCGACTCTTCTCTCCCTCCTCGGCCTGCTCGACTCGCCCACCGAGGGGCATTACATCCTGAACGGCCAGCCGGTGGCCAAGCTCACGGCGGCGGATCGAGCCCGCGTGCGCAACCGCGAGATCGGTTTCATCTTCCAGAGCTTCAACCTCATCGGGGATCTCACCGTGTTCGAGAACGTCGAACTTCCCCTCACCTATCGAGGCACCGGCTCCGCGGAGCGGAAGAAGCGCTCGATGGATTCTCTGGAGCGGGTGGGAATGGGCCATCGAGCCAAGCACCTGCCCTCTCAACTCTCCGGCGGTCAGCAGCAGAGAGTGGCGGTGGCCCGCGCCCTCGTGGGTTCGCCCGCGGTGCTGCTCGCCGACGAGCCGACGGGGAACCTCGATTCGAAGAATGGCGATGCGGTCATGAGCCTCATGAAGGAACTCCACCAGGGCGGCGCCACCATTGTCATGGTGACCCACGATCCGCGCTTCGCGCGCTACGCCGATCGTTCCATTCACATCTTCGACGGCCGCATCGTCGAAGAAGGGGCCGCCGCCCTCGAGAGCGCTCAGATCGCGTAATGCATGGCCTGCTCGGCGACGTGCGCCTTGCGTTCCGGCGCGTGGCGGGAAGCCCGGGCCTGACGTTGTTGATCGTTGCCACTTTCGCCCTGGGCATCGGGGCGAACACCGCGGTGTTCTCGCTCTTCGACCAGGTGTTGCTGCGGTCGATGCCGGTCAAGGATCCGGGGAGCCTGGTTCTCATTCACACCCCTGGACCCAACTCGGGCAGCTTCGAGTCGAACAAGAACTTCCCGAATCCAATCTCCTACCCGATGTTCACCGATTTCCGGGACAAGGCGGATGTCTTTGACGGTGTCCTCGCCTATTTCCCTGCCAACGTGTTCTTCGGAGTGGATGGGAACACGGAGAAGGTCCAGGCTGAGATGATCTCCGGCACCTATTTCGAGGTCCTCGGGCTCCAGGCTGCCCTCGGTCGAGTCTTCTCTCAGGCCGACGATGTCACGCCCGGCGGACACCCTGTGGTGGTGCTCGCGCACGGTTTCTGGCAGCGGCGCTTCGGGGCCGATCCGGGAATCGTGGGAAAGACGGTCCGGATCAACGCGTCGGGCATGCAGGTGGTGGGAGTGGCCCCCGCGGGGTTTCGCGGCCTGGAGGTGGGGCAGGAGGCGCTCGTCTTTATCCCGCTGAACATGAAGCGTGCGGTCACGCCCACGTGGGACGACCTCCAGTCCCGCCGCACCATGTGGCTCACCGCGCTGGCCCGGCTCAAGCCCGGCATCTCCGCCGAGCAGGCGCAGGTGAGGGCCAATGTGCTCTATCGGCAGATTCTGGCCGAAGAGGTGAAGCTCATGACGAAGAACTCGGAGACGTTCCGACAGCGGTTCGTCAAGAAGGACCTGGTCCTTCCTCCCGGGGGCGGAGGCGCCTCTTCTTTTCGCGAGCACACCGAGGCTCCCTTCCGCATCCTTCTGGCCACGGCGTCTGTGGTTCTCTTCATCGGGTGCCTGAACATCGCGAATCTCCTCCTGACCCGCGCCACCCGGAGGCGCAAGGAGATCGCGGTGCGATTGTCCCTGGGCGCCACCCGGGCGCGTCTGATGCGCGAGCTGGTGGTGGAGGGGACAGTTCTGGCCGCCCTCGGGTTGCTCGCGGGGCTCTTGGTGGCGGTGGTGAGCGGCCGGCTCCTGGTTGACACCATCCCCGACCAGAAAGCGCGCGAGCTTCTCACTTTCTCGCTGGACGGGCGCGTGCTTGGGTTCGCGGCGCTGCTCGCGTTCCTGGGCGTGGTCATCTCCACCCTGGTTCCTGCGCTGCAGTCGACCCGGGTGGCCCTCACTCCCTCGTTACGCGAAGGAAGCGGCGCGACCGCGGCCGGAGGCCGAAGAACCCGCAACGTCCTCGTGGTCGGACAGCTGGCCATGTCGCTGGCCCTGCTCGTAGGGGCGGGCCTTCTCGCCCGTTCTCTGTTCAATCTGGTGAGTCGCCCGGTGGGTTACACCACCGAGAACATCACCACGTTCAGCCTGAACCCCGCGCTGGCGGGTTACGACGAGAATCAGAAGCGGTCCTTGTTCGACCGGGTGGCCGCGCAGATCATGTCCCGACCCGAGGTGGCCTCGGTCGGAATGTCCGACAACACACTGCTCGCCGACAGCACTTCGTCGAGCACGATCAAGATCCCGGGCTACACCCCCGCCGAAGAAGAGGACATGCACCCGCTGTGGCTCATGGTGAGCCCTTCGTTTTTCTCCGCGATCGAAGCGCCCATCGTGGCGGGTCGCGTATTCAGCGAAGCCGATGGCGCGGGCGCGCCCCGGGTGGCCATCGTCAACGAGGCCTTCGCCGTCCACTACTTCAAGAACGAGAGCGCCCTGGGTCGCCGGTTCGGGCGGCGAAGCGAGGACGGCTCCGATTTCGAGATCGTGGGGGTGGTGAAGGACTTCCGCCAGACCACGGTCAACGAGGAAGAGGGAAGACGACAGGTCTTCTTCCCCTACGCGCAGAACGATGTGCTTGGTTCGATGACGTACTACGTGCGCGGCCGGAGTTCCGGGCCGGCGCTCGCCGACTCCCTTCGTTCCATCGTCAACCGGGTTGACCCTTCCGTCCCGCCCACCGACTTCACGACCATGGCCCGTCAGCGCGACGACTCGATCGTGGCGGAGCGAACCATGGCCTACCTCGCCACCGTGTTTGGCGCCATCGCTCTGCTCCTGGCCGCCCTTGGGCTCTACGGCGTGCTCAACCACGGCGTGACCCAACGGTTCCGGGAGATCGGGGTGAGAGTTGCCCTGGGCGCGCAACGCGCCGACATCGTGTCTCTCATCCTGGGCCAGGCGGGTCGATTGCTGGCCGCGGGTCTCGCTCTGGGCGTGCCCATTGCCATCGGAGTGGCGACCCTGGTGAGGTCTCAGCTTTTTGGAGTACCGGCGTTCGACGGGGCGGCGATCTCAGCCTCACTGTTCGTTCTCGCCGGTTCCGCGGTGCTGGCCGCGTACCTTCCGGCCGCGCGGGCCGCGCGGGTGGATCCAACGAAGACGCTGCGTTACGAATAGAACGGTGGCCGCCACCCTAGGCACGTTGGGCTTTGCTGCCGTTCTGGCTTATTGGGCTCCCGCGCGTCGTGCCGCGCTGGTCAACCCTGTCGACGCGCTTCGTCACGGCTAGAAGAACGGACAAATCTGATGGGCCGCTTCCTCTCTGAACTACGACTCGCGGTTAGGGCCTGGGCGCATCGGCCGGGCCTCGCCCTCGCGGCTGTCGTGACCCTCTCCCTGGGACTCGGCTCCGCTACCGCGATCTGGAGCCTCGTGCATGCGGTGTTGCTGACACCGCTGCCTTACCCTGAGCCCGAGCGAACCGCTTCAGTTTTCAACGCCTGGCGCGGCTTCGAGAAAACGTGGGTGAATCCCGGGGAGATGCTGGCCCTCAAGCGAGGCGCTCCCTCCATCGAGGACGTCGCCTATTGGGGAGTGGACTACCGGAATCTGTCAAACGGTGAAGACTCGGCACGGGTCGGGGTGGGCCAGGTGTCAGCCTCCACGTTCTCCGTTCTTGGCGTGAAACCCGTGATGGGCCGGACGTTCTCGAAAGAAGAAGACGTTGAGGGCGGGCCGGCTTTGGTTGTGCTCTCCCACGAGATCTTTGAAGGCCAGTTCCAGGGAGACGCCTCGATCCTCGGGAAGCCGGTTCGAATCGACGGGCGCCCGTTCGAGGTCATCGGTGTGATGCCCCCCGGTTTCCGGCTGCCCACCGATTTCACCGACGATGCCGCCGACCCAACCGCGATCTATGTTCCTCGCGCCGCGGATGCCGAAGAACTGGTGACCATCGACAACTCTCACGGCGACAACGGTGCGGTGCGGATCAAGTCCGGCGCGACCCTGGCCGCGCTGAACACCGAGATCAAAACCGTGGTGGACTTGCAGACGGTGGCCGGGCAGCACACCGCGGCATCGAAGTTCAAGACCTTCGCGATCGGGGTGGCCGATGAGATCGAAGGGCCGCACCGACTCACTCTGGGACTTCTCGCCCTTAGTTCACTCTTTCTCCTCCTGATCGCCTGCGCCAACGTGGCGCATCTGCTCCTGGGTCGGGCGGATGCGCGGCAAGCGGAGATGTCCGTTCGAATCGCCCTGGGGGCGAGCGCCTTCCGGGTCGGAATGCAGCTGTTTGCCGAGGGCCTGGTGTTGGCCCTTACCGCTGGTGTTTTGGGCGCGGCCCTGGCCGCAGGCGCTTTGGCTGTGGTGCGCAACGCTTTTCCGCTGGCTTTGGCTCGGGGTGAGTTGGCCCACGTTGATGTTCGCGCTCTGGTGGTCACGATGCTGCTGGCCACCTTCACTGCGGTGGCCTTCGCGGTTCTGCCTGGTCTCAGTCTCATACGCGGCCGCCTGCTCGATGGCCTCTCCCGCGCCGGCTTGAGAACGGGCGGGTCGCCGAGACAGCGCCGTGTCCGTCGAGGCCTGGTGGCGGCCCAGCTTGCCTTTGCCTCCTTGCTTTGCGTAGGAGGGCTGCTCATCGCGGTCACGGTACGAGAACTGGGCAGGATCGACATCGGTTTCGAACCCGAGGGGGTCCTCACCGCGCGACTTCGCCTGCCCGCCTCCACTTACCCGGATGCGGGCAGCGTCAATGCCTATTACCGACGCCTGCTCGATCAAGTCCGCGGTTTGCCCGGGGTGACGTCTGCGGGCCTCCTCCGGAACCTGCCGCTGGGCGAGTCGATTGGCGACTATGGAGTCACAGTCGAGGGCCCCAATGGACAGGAGCGCGGCCAGGCCGATTGGCAGGCGTCATCGGATGGAACGGTCCTGGCGCTGGGCGAGAGGCTCAAGGCCGGCCGCGAGTTTCTGGCCAGCGATGTGGAAACGGCTCCCCAGGTCGCGATCGTCAACGAGGCGATGGCCCGGAAGTACTGGCCTGGCCTCGATCCCATCGGGCGGAGATTCCGCATGGGCGGAGATCCGCGCCCCTGGGCGACCGTGGTGGGTGTGGTGGGCGATGTGAAACACAACGGCCTTCTGGCCCCCGTCAAGGCGAAGTTCTATCGGCCCTACGGTCAGTTTCATTTGTCGTACCGAAATCCGGCGCGGAACCTGGTTCTGCTGGTGAGGACGGGAGGCGATCCGATGAGCCTGGCCGGGTCCTTGCAGGCCCTGGCTCGCCGCCTCGATCCGGAAGTCCCTCTGGCCCGGGTGCGGTCGCTGAACGATGTCGTGGGGGTCGCGACCGCCAATCCACGGTTCGCGCGCGCCCTGCTCTTCGCTTTCGGCGGCCTGGCCCTGCTGCTATGCGCCATTGGCGTTTATGGAGCGCTCGCCGCCATGGTTGAAGAGCGACGCCGCGAGATTGGAATCCGTCGCGCGCTCGGGGCCTCGAGCCGCGAGGTCATCACTCTGGTCGCGGGTGAGGTGGTGACCATGAGCGTGATGGGGGTTCTGGTCGGACTGGCGACCGCGGCGGCTTGCGCGAGGCTCGTCGAGGGACTTCTCTACGGCGTCAAACCGCTGGATCCGCTGGCCTTCATCGCCGCGGGAGCCCTCCTGTTGTTGGTCGCGGCCGTCGCCGCCGCCGGTCCGGCGGCCCGTGCCTGTGACATCGACCCCGCCCAGGCTCTGCGTGATGAGTAGGCGGCTCTGTGCGGTGTGCCAAAGAACGAGGATGACATCATGATGACGCTTCTGCGCGACCTGCGCTACGCCGCGCGGCAACTCGCGAGTACCCCGCTTTTCACTGGCCTGGCCATCCTGTCCTTCGGCCTCGGGATCGGTGCTAACACCACTCTCTACACCTGGGCGAAAGCGCTCTTGTTCAATCCGTTTCCGGCGGCGGCAGAGTCGCCGCGACTCGTGTCCGTGAACATCACCGACAAGAACCAGGGGGTCATCAGCACCTCTTATCCCGACTTCCGCGACATTAAGGCCCGGGCAAAGACGCTTGATGGTGTGATCGCGACCCGGGCGACCGCCATTGGTGTCGGCGGAGGCGAAAAGCCGGTGCGCGTTTTCGGAGAGATCGTGTCGGGTAGCTATTTCGAGATCCTTGGCGTCAGGCTCGCCCAGGGCCGTGGCTTCCTCGCGTCCGAGGACGAAACTCCTCTCAAGAGTCCGGTGGTGGTCATCGGGTACGAGTTATGGCAGCGACAGTTTGGCGGCGACCCCGGCGTCATCGGCCGCTCGGTGCTCTTGAACGGACGGAGCTTCACTTTGGTTGGGGTGGCCGCTGAAGGCTTCTTCGGTAGCGGTTCCGGGGTTGCCTACGAGGTGTGGGTGCCGATGATGATGCAGGAATGGGTGAACCCGGGGGGTGCTGGGCGACTGGAAGAACGCGGCAACTCGTGGCTCAGTGTCCTCGGCCGCCTGGCTCCGGGAGTGACTCTCGACAAGGCCCAGGCAGAGCTCGCGGCGATCGGCCAGGCTCTGGTTCGTGAGTATCCCGACGATGCCAACGCGGGGAAGGGGATCACCGTAGCGCCGCTGTGGCGTGCTCCGAGGACCGCGGCGGAACTCCTGGGTCCGGTGTTCGCGGTTCTAGGTGGCGTGACCCTGCTCGTCCTCCTGATTGCCGCGATGAATGTCGCTTCTCTGCTTCTCGCCCGGGCCATGGGCCGGCGCCGGGAGATCGCGGTGCGCACGGCGCTGGGCGCCTCTCGAGGTCGGATTGTCAGGCAGCTTCTGGCTGAATCGATGCTGCTGGCGCTTTTCGGCGGTTTGGCCGGGGCCGTGGTTGCCTACTTCGGAGCGTCACTGCTGCAGCGGATGGTCCCTCCGAATGACTCTCCCGTGCGGGTGGGCGCGGCGCTGGACGTTCCGGGGCTGGTCGGAGCCATCGCACTGAGTGTCCTGACCGGGATCGCGTTTGGTCTGGTGCCGGCTCTGCAAACCTCCCGGCCCGACACCTCGGCGATCATGCGGGAGGAGGCGGGGTCGGTGGCCGGGGCCTCGGGCCGTTCGCGCTGGTTCCGCCGCCTCGTCATGGGGCAACTCGCCGCGTCGACGGTCATGCTTGTGATCGCCGGGTTGTTTGTTCGCAGTCTCGACCGCGCATCCAACTACGACGTCGGCTTCAACCCGAAAGGCGTGCTGGTCTCCTCGCTCGATTTGTTTACCAGCGGCTACAGCGCGGAGCGTGGACAGGAGTTCTTCGAGAATCTGGCCGATGAAGCGTCTCGTCTGCCCGGCGTCACCAAGGCGGCTCTGGTGCGGCGAGCCCCGTTGGGGTTTGGCGGATCGAGCTCCACGAGTTTCGAGGTCGAAGGCTTCTCCGCCCCCAAGGACGCTGCGCCCTGGGGTTACCTGAACATCGTCTCACCAGGCTATTTCGACCTCATGCGCATGCCTTTGCTCAAGGGGCGGGAGTTCGAGAAGACCGATCTCGCGAAAGCACCCCTGGTGACCGTGATCAACCACACCATGGCCGAACGCTTCTGGCCGGGCAAGGACGCGGTTGGAGGTCGACTCCGCATCGGGCCTGACTGGTTCACCGTGGTGGGCGTGGCGAAGGACACGGCGTATCGCGATCTCGGCGAGCGGAAGGCGCCCTGGTTCTTCCTGGCCCTGTCTCAGCGCTATCGCTCGGACATGACCCTGTTATTGCGCACAGGCGGCGATCCGGTATCGCTGTCTGAACCCGCACGAAAGCTCGTGTCGCGGCTCGATCCCAACCTCCCATTGTTCGCGACCCGCACTCTCGAGGAACACATTCGGGCGGCGGCCTTGCGGCAGACCATCGGCGGACGGATGCTGAGCCTCCTCGGAGTGCTGGGCCTGGTGCTCGCCGCGGTCGGTCTCTTCGGAACCCTGGCCTTCGGCGTGGCCCAGCGTACCCGGGAGATGGGTATCCGTCTCGCCATCGGCGGAATCCGGACGGACATTGTGCGGATGATCGTGAGCGAGGGACTTCGGCTCACCGCGGTCGGAGTGGGGGTGGGTCTCGTCCTCGCCATGGGCGCGGCGCAGTTGATGAAGGGCTTGCTGCTCGGAGTCCCGCCCTGGGATCCGCTGACGCTGGGCGTCGTTCTTCTGGTCCTGGGCATTTCGTCTCTCGTCGCGTGTTTGATTCCCGCGTGGCGGGCCGCGAGCACTGACCCGGTGACCGCCCTTCGCGCGGAATGAGAGATCGGAGGCAACCACTCATGATCCCCTTAACGGAAAGTCCGCTCGACGCCATCATCCACCAGGGCCAGGGCGTTCTCATCGGAGCGTTTCGATGCCCGACGACGCACCCGCGATTCACCGACTCCGGGCCTATTCAGAACGACATCTTCGTGTTCCCCCGCTCGAGCGTGAAGATCCGTCATGCGGGCGGACCGAGCTTTGTGGCCGATCCCACCGTGGCCACCGTCTACAACCAGGGCCAGGTCTACGATCGCGGCATGGTCAGTGAGGACGGTGACCGCAGCGACTGGTTCGCGGTGCCCCGTGCGGTGGCGTCCGAAGCCGTGGTGGTGAATGGCCTCGAGCCCGCGGCCAAAGGCCCTTTCTCATTTCCCTTCGCGCCGGTGCCGGACCGGACCTACCTCGATCAGAGGCGGCTGTTCCGAGGCGCCCGGCGGGGAATGGCGCAGGGCGTTATCGACGAGGGGATCTATGCGCTGCTGGACGATGTTGTTTCCGCGGCTGCGGCACGACGCGTCAAGGGGTCTCGGGGCGCAGATGCGCAGACCGCGGAGATCGGGGAGGGGATCCGGTCTCTCATCGCGTCGAGGTTTGAGGAGGAGTGGCCGTTGTCCCGGCTCGCGCAGCACTTCGGCGTCTCCACGTTCCGGCTGTGCCGATCGTTTCGAAAAGCCACCGGCTCCACCATTCACCGCTATCTTCTGAGCGTGCGCCTGCGGGCTTCGCTCGAGCGCCTGGAGTCGCCGAAGACCGACATCACCGCTCTCGCCCTCGACCTCGGCTTCTCCAGCCACTCGCATTTCACCCAGACCTTCGGCCGGAGTTTTGATACGACTCCTTCCGCCTGTCGGCAGGCGTTCGTCGGCGTGGGCGCCTGAAGGGCCGGTGCCAGGATCCTTCGGCGGTTGCAGGATTGTGATATCGGGCGCGAGGCGAAGAACGCTAAAACCGCAGGCATGCTCGCTCTATCCTGCAACCGCTCGATCATCATTCTGCTTGCGGCCCTGACCTCAACATCGCAGCGCGCTTTCGCTCAGACGCCTTCGCCCGAGCCGTCCCTTTCGGCGGCTACGGCCCGGATGCAGGCCAAGGACCCCGAGGGTGCGCTGGCCATACTGGAGAAGGTGGTGGCGGGAGAACCGGCCAACGGTCGGGCCTGGCGGATGCTCGGTCGGGTGCAGCAGCAGCGAAACAATCCTGATCGCGCCATCGAGTCCTGGCACCACGCCCTTGAAGTCGATCCATCCGTGCCCACGCCCTACCTCAGCATCGGCCTCGCCTACGCCACCAAGCAGGACGCCGATCTTGCGTTCGAGTGGCTGGGGAAGGCCAAGGCCACGCGCAAAATCGACATGACCCAGATCGAGGCCGCGCCTCCGCTTGAGGCACTGAAGTCGGATCCGCGCTTCGCCGCCCTGCTGCCCACGGCGAAAGACTTCGCGGACCCGTTCGTGGAACCAACAAGGATCCTGCACGAGTGGGACGGGGAAGGGTCGAACGACCAGTTCGGCTGGATCGCGCGCAATATCGGTGACGTGGATGGCGACGGCGTCGCCGACGTGGTGACCTCGGCCCCCACCAAGGACGTGGGCGGCGCCAACGCCGGGCGGATCTATGTCTATTCAACCAAGACGGGGAAGCAGCTCTGGTCTGCCGACGGTCATCCCGCCGATCAGCTTGGAACCGGGGTCGAGAGCGCGGGCGACACGAATCACGACGGGATCCCGGACGTCATCGCCAGCGCGCCGGGGAGCGGGTACGCGAAGGTCTATTCGGGACGCGATGGACGTGTGCTCCTGACCCTGCAGGCGGAGGACAAGGGCGATCAGTTCGGCCAGCACGCCGCGGGGGCCGGCGACGTTGATCGCGATGGATTCGCGGACGTCATCGTCGGCGCTCCCGCGAACAATGCCGGAGGGAAAGGCGCCGGCCGGGCCTATGTGTATTCGGGAAAGACCGGGAGCGCCCTCCTGACCCTGACCGGCGCCCACGAGGGCGACGCATTCGGAAGCGCGGTCGCGGGGTCTTCGGACAAGACTCATCTTCTTCTGCTCGTGGGCGCGCCTGGTGCTGGCCCGAAGCAGGCGGGAAAGACGTACGTCTACCGTGACCTCGGGCAGAAGCCGGGGTTCGTGATCGAGGCGGACGACACCGGAGGTGCGCTCGGCGGGATGTTTCTCTCCGTGCCGGGAGACCTCGACGGCGACGGTTTTCCCGATGTCTACGCTTCCGACTGGAACAACAACGCGAAGGGACCCTCGACGGGCCGCGTCTACGTGCACTCCGGTCGGGACGGGCGGCATTTGCTCACGTTGACCGGAGAGACCGCCGGCGAAGGCTTCGGCACCAGTCCATCGGTCGCGGGCGACGTGGACGGGGATGGCTTCGCGGACCTCATCGTAGGGGCCTGGCAGTACGGCGGCGCGGCGATCGGGGGCGGGCGGGCCTACCTCTACTCCGGCAAGGACGGCCGCCTCATCAAGACGTTCACCTGCCGGACTCCGGGCGATACGTTCGGGTTCGATGCCGTGACCATGGGCGACGTCGACGGCGATGGCATGGCGGACTTTCTGATCACCTCCGGTTGGAGCGGCGTCCACGGGTTCCACTCCGGACGCGTGTTCATGGTGTCGAGCGGGGTTTCGGGAAAGCGATGAAGCGTCCGTGCGTGTGGGCAGCGCCCGTGGCCACGGCCCTGCTGTGCCTGGGCGGCTCCGCTTTTGCGCAGAGCGATCCATCCCTTTAGGGGCCGGCCATCGTCACCCAGGGGCGCTTCAATCAGGGCGGCCATGTCAACCGCAGCACTACCCTTCAAGTTCGAAAACCTGAACGAGACCGCCTTCGCCCCCGGCACATACCTGACGCCGAAGAAGTAGCGGTAGCCGTCTTCGGTGGTCTCCTTGCGGTCCACCCCTATCGCCGCCCTGTTGCCGGTCGGATCGGTGGCCCAGCCTCAGCTGACAGTCGGACGGTCTCTGTACGCGAGTCGCAACGACGGTTCGGGCTGGAGTCCTCCCCGACACCTGGCCGCTCCAATCAACACCGCTGCGAGCGAGTTGTCTCTGCGGTTCTCGCCCGACGGTCGGACTCTTTACTTCGCGAGCGATCGGTGCGGCCGGCTCGAAATGTGGCAGGTTGCCTTCTCCGTGGCGGACGCACTGCGCCTCACCGAAGGCTCGTAGAGCTTTACCGCCCAACCAAGCTCGGGAAGCAGGTGTTCACTTGTGGGATTCGTTGGCGCCCAAGGCGACGTTCTCCCGACACTGAAGTGCAAATGCGACATAGAGATAACTGCGCAGCGGGCGATGGCACGGGCATTGATATGAAGCCTCGGTGAGTTCCGGCGGTCAAGGGAATTCAAGGAATTGGAAGTCTCTATGAGCTCGATCATTCACGACCTGCGTCGTATTACGGCTTCGCCGAGTCGCCGGCCCGCGGGCGATTCCCCGGTCACCGGCGGGAATGCACGGGGCGCTCTACGCGTTCCCGATCAGTTGACGATAATCGCGAGTGGTCTTGCCGCAGAAGGAGAACTGACATGAATGGACTCATGAACGACGTGCGCGTCACCTGGCGCCGCCTCCTGAAGACGCCCGGCTTCACCCTGGGCGCGGTGCTGACTCTCGCTCTTGGTATCGGCGCTTCCACCGCGGTGTTCGCGGTAGTCAGCGGCGTGCTGCTTCGTCCCCTGCCGTTTCCCGATGCGGACCGACTGGTCTTCATCACCCGCGAAGGCGATGTGGGCATCCCCGACGGCGTCGATTGGCGAAAGGACTCCCGCACGCTTCAGGAGATCGCTCTGTTCCTGCGTACCTGGGATCTGGATCTGGTGGGGTCGGGCGACCCGGTGCGACTCCAGGGGTCGGTGGCCGAACCGGACTTCTTCCGGGTCTTTCAAGCCTCGCCCCTGCACGGACGGTTCTACGCCACGGAGGACAACCGGGCGGGGGCCGCGTCGGTGGCGGTCATCAGCGAGGGGCTTTGGAAGCGGCAGTTCGGGAGTGACCTCTCCGTGATCGGTCGTTCCGTGCGGCTTTCCGATATCCCCACGACGATCGTCGGGATTGCGCGCGAGGATCTGGACTTCCTTCACGACGGGGTGGACATGTGGGTGCCGCCTGCGTTCGTGTCCTGGGCTTTGAATACCCGGGGCGCCAACAACTTCGACGCGGTGGGCCGGCTCCGCGCCGGTGTGACCGTGGAGGAGTCGGTGGCCGAGATGGTCGCGATTTCGAAGCGGCTGGAGAAAGCCTACCCCGATACGAATCGGGGGAAGATCGTGGAGCCCATGGCGATGCTGGAATTCATGGTGGGAGTGGCTCGGCGGGCGCTCATGGTGCTCTTCGTCGGGGTCGGCATCGTGGTCCTGGCCTCGAGCCTGAATCTCGCTACTTCTCTGCTCGCGCGGTCGGCCGGCCGTCGAGAAGAGTATGCGGTGCGGATGTCGCTCGGCGGCGGGCAAGGCCTGATTGGACGTCACGCGATTCTCGAAGGTCTGATGCTGTCCTCAATGGGTGGCCTGTTGGGGGCGCTTCTAGCCGTGCTGGCCCGGGAGGGGCTGATGGCCGCGGTCGGAAAATCCGTGCCGCGCGCCTGGGCGATCAATCTGGACGCCCAGGTCCTTGGATTCTCAGTGCTCGTTTCCGCGGTCGTCGGCGTGCTGATGGCGGCGCTTCCCGCCTGGCAGGTGGTGCGTGGAGATCTTGCGCCCTACCTCCGGACGGCGGGACGGAGCGGAGCACAGGGTTCGTCTCGACGGCTCATGGACGGTGTGGTTGGATTTGAAGTGGCTCTCGCAGTCTTGCTTCTGGTGGGGGCCGGATTATTGCTTCGCAGCTTCGATCGCCTTCAGTCGGTCAGCCTCGGCTTCAACCCCGACCGGATCCAGATGGCTCAGATAACGCTGCCCGAGTCGCGGTACCAGGACAAGATCACCGAGCAGACCGCGGTGTTCCGCCAGGTTCTCGACCACGTGTCCGCGGCGAACGGAATCGAGAGCGCGTCCTACGTGCTCACGCCACCTCTCGACCCGCGGGGGGGGGCTGGGGGTTCGATGATCTTCGCCACTGCGTCCGAAGTCTCTCCGGTCGCGAATCCAGGCGCCCGCGCGCGCCTCACCATGGGCGACTATTTCGAGACAATTGGAACCCCAATCGTCTCGGGCCGCGCCTTCTCTCCTTCGGACCGGGAGGGAACGGAACCTGTGGCCATTGTCAACGAGCAATTCGCCCGCGAGTTCTGGCCGAGTCGAGGTCCAATCGGCGCCCAGGTGGCCTGGAAGGGCTGGAGCAATGGTCCGCCGGTGTGGATGACCATCGTAGGCGTGGCGAAGGACATCAAGGGGGCGACCCTTCAAGGCCGGGACTTCCGGACGCTCTACGCGCCTTATGCGCAGCACATCGCGGGCTGGCAGCGCTGGGGCGCGATCGTGGCCCGCACGCGAATGACCCAGTCCGCCTTCGGCGATGTGGTGAAGGAAGGGCTGCGCCTCGCCGATCCCTCCATTCCCATCGGACAACTCGAGACCCTCGATTCGCGCCGGACCGCCATGATGGGGCCGCAACGACTCAACGCGCTCGCCACCTCCCTCTTCGCCCTGATCGCCTTCGTGGTCGCATTCCAGGGCATCCATGCGATTCTGGCTCGCGCGGTGAGCGACCAGCGTCGTGAGCTTGGGATTCGGCTTGCCCTGGGGGCGAACCCGAGGTTGCTGCTCGATCTGGTGATGCGCCGCGGTCTGAAACTCACCCTGGCGGGCCTGCTCTTCGGTGTCCTTGGGTCCATCCTCATGGGCCGAGCGCTCCAGTCCCTGCTCTTCGAAGTCGAAGCCAGCGATCCAGCTACATTTGCGGGAGTGGCGGTGGTTGTAGGCTCTGCCGCGCTGCTGTCGAGCTATCTGCCCGGCCGCGACGCCGCCCGAACCGAACCCGCCGTGGCTTTGAGGCAGGAATGAAGAAAAAGAAAGAGAGAAGTGATGATCGAACTGCGCAATCTTGAAAAGTCGTATCCGCTGGCCGCGGGTCGCGCGTACGTGCTTCGCAACATCACTCTCTCGATTGCGGAGGGCGAGTTCGTCTCCATCATGGGACCCTCAGGAGCGGGGAAGTCGACGTTGCTGCACATTCTCGGGATGCACGACGGCGACTTCACCGGAGAATACGAATTTCGCGCCGAGCTCGTGAACAAGCTGAAGCCGCGTGATCGCCAGGAACTTCAGAAACGAAACATCGGCTTCGTCTTCCAGAGCTTCCATCTCCTCGACGATCTGACCGTGTACGAGAACCTCGAGCTGCCGCTGTCCTACCGTGACCTGAAAAAGGCCGAGCGACAGGCGATCGTGGGCGACGTGATCGACAAGTTTCACATCGTGGGCAAGAAGGATCTCTACCCATCGCAGCTCTCGGGTGGCCAGCAGCAGCTGGTCGGAGTGGCCCGCGCGATTGTCGCCAAGCCGAAGGTGATTCTCGCGGACGAGCCTACCGGCAACCTGCACTCCGACCAGGGCCGCGAGATCATGGAACTGTTCAAGTCCCTCAATGAAGCGGGGACCACCATCATCCAGGTCACTCACTCCGAAACCAACGCCACTTACGGCAATCGGGTCATCCGCTTGAAAGACGGCTGGCTCGCAACCACGAACTAACCGTCTAGACCGCGGACGGGGCGAGGAATGGCGATGATTGATGAAAGCACCGATGAGCTGCCCCTGGGGCGCGAGGTTCGGGTCGAGCCCGGACTGTTCATCGAGCGACGATGCTTCCTGGCCGCCACGGCCGGGGCTTTGGCCGCGGCGGGCCTCCTTCCCGGCGCCGCCTATGCCCGTCTCGCGCCCGCGGACGCGATCTCATTCGATGAGTTTCTGGCCGGTGTTCTTCCCGAAGCGAAGAGGCTGGTGGCCGACGTATCCGCCGCTGGCCAGGACGTCTATCTGAAGACTCTGGCCGAGCATGCGATCCGGTTGGGCGACGCTCCGAAGCCTTCATGGAACGACAGCGGCCAGAGTCTCATACCGGGAACGTTCATCGGCGCGAACGCGGCTCCGGGCGGTGGGACCACCGAGCCCTTCGTGGTGCTTCACTGGCGCATGGACCCGGGGACGCGCGTCGAGGCTCACGCTCATACCTACGGCAACGTGTGCACTTTGGGCCTCGCTGGTGAGGTTCAGGTCAGCAACTTCGAGATGCTGGGCGCCCGGGACTTCGAGGTGACCACGGCCTTCGTCGCACGTCGGACCGTCCTCCAGAACCTGACCCGGGGATCGGTCAATCTGGTGAGCCTCGATCGGAACTACATCCACGGAACGGTGGCGGGGCAAACCGGCGGCCGGGGCCTGGACATCACCACCAGGATCAAGCCTCGAAGGCCCGGAGTGCCGTACCTGCGCCTGGAACGAAGGCGAGCGGGAGCCGATTTCGATGCAGTGTGGACCGACCTCTCGGGCATGAAGGGTCAGGATGCGTCGCTCCTTGGAGGAGCATGATCGGGGCCTCCACCGGCCTCATATACTCGGCGATTCAGTGACTTCCTCTCCCCGTATCCTCGTCGCCGACGATCAGCAGGACGTTCTGGAAGCTCTGCGGCTTCTGCTCAAGTCCGAGGGCTTCACTCTGGAAACCGCCGGATCTCCGGCGGCGGCCTGGGCCGCCCTTGAGGGTCGCGAATTCGATGTCGCTCTGATCGATCTGAACTACACGCGGGACACCACGTCCGGCCGCGAGGGCATGGACCTTCTCGCCCGGATCCGCGAACTCGACGAAACCTTGCCCGTGGTGGTGATGACCGCATGGGCGAGCGTCACCCTGGCGGTTGAGGCCATGCGCAACGGCGCGCGGGACTTCGTGAGCAAGCCGTGGGAGAACGCTCGTCTCATCGCCATCCTGCGCACTCAGGCCGAACTCTCCAAGGCTCTTCGCCACGGCCGCCGCCTGGAGAGTGAGAATCGGGCGTTGCGCGGCGAGGTCAAGCTCGACGTGATCGCCGAGTCGCCGAGCATGAAGAGGGTCATGGACATGGTTCAGAGGGTCGGGCCTTCTGACGCCAACATTCTCTTGTTGGGGGAGAACGGATCGGGCAAGGGTACGGTTGCCCAGGCTCTGCACGCCGTCTCCAATCGGAAGCAGAAGGCCCTGGTCACCGTCAACGTGGGTGGCCTTTCCGAGGGCGTCTTCGAGAGCGAGTTGTTCGGCCATGTCCGGGGCGCGTTCACCGATGCCCGCGCCGACCGGGTTGGCCGATTCGAACTGGCGGATGGCGGCACGCTCTTTCTGGATGAGATCGCCAATGTCACTTCCGGCCTTCAGTCCAAGCTGCTTCGCGTGGTGGAAACGGGAGAGTTCGAGCCGGTGGGTTCATCGCGGACCCGGAAGGCCAATGTTCGGATCATCTCGGCCACGAATGCGGATCTCGACGCCGAAGTGGCGGCCGGGCGCTTTCGCCAGGACCTTCAGTTTCGGCTCAACACCATCGAGATCGGGATTCCGCCTCTCCGCGATCGGCGGGAGGACATTCCCGCCCTGGCCGCGTACTTTCTAGGGACTCACGCGACCCGCTATCGCAAGAGGGTTTCCGGCTTCGACGCGGGAGCCACCCAGGCTCTGCTGGATCACGGGTGGCCAGGTAATGTGCGCGAACTCGATCACGCCGTGGAGCGAGCTGTGCTGCTGACCACGACCGAGCGCATCGGCGCCAGCGATCTGTCCCTGCGCGCTACCGGCGAACCTCGCGGGGGCAGGCTCGAGGACATGAGTCTCGAAGAGGTCGAAGCCTTCCTGATCAAAAAGACGCTGAGCCGATTCGAAGGCAACGTCACGCGTGCCGCCGATGCCCTCGGCCTCTCGCGCAGCGCGCTCTATCGCCGCATAGAACGACACGGGTTGTGATCGCCAGGAACTCTCTCTCCCTGGACCGCCGCGTCTTCGTCCTCGCTCTATTGGCCGGCCTCCCCGGGATCCTGCTCGTGCTCGGATGGCTGTGGGGAAGGCCCCATGATCCAGAGCTGCGCTGGACAATCTCGTTCCTGATCCTGGTTCTATGGCTCGGTTTTGCTCGGGCCGCGCAGATGACGGTGGTTCGACCTATGCAGACGGTATCGAACCTTCTCGCCGCGTTGCGCGAAGAGGATTTCTCGTTTCGGGCCAGGGGTCGGGGCGGCGACGATGCGCTTTCGCAAGTCCTCTTCGAAGTGAACATGCTCGCGGAAACGCTGAAGCATCAGCGTCTGGGCGCTCTCGAAGCCACCGCCCTTCTGCGAAACGTGATGGAGGAAATCGACGTGGCGGTGTTCGCCTTCGACGAAGGCGAACAACTCCGTCTGGTCAACCGCGCCGGCGAAGGCCTCCTCGGTTTTGCCGCCGAACGCGCGATCGGTCGAACCGCCACCGACCTCGGCCTCGGCGAGGCGCTCCGCGGTGAGGCTCCGCGGGTGATGGACGCGGGCTTTGCCGGAAGACCCGGCCGATTCGAAGTGCGGCGATCCCTGTTTCGCCAGGGCGGAAGACCCCATCACCTCCTGGTTCTGACCAACGTGAGTCGCGCCCTGCGCGATGAAGAGCGTCAGGCGTGGCAGAGGCTGATCCGAGTTATCGGCCATGAACTCAACAACTCCCTTGCTCCCATCCAATCGATTGCCGGAAGCCTGGGGACGCTCCTCTCTCGCACCCCCCGTCCGTCGGACTTCGACGATGACCTGCGCCGCGGCCTGGCCGTGATCGCTTCGCGGTCGGAATCCCTCGCGCGCTTCACCGAGGGCTACGCCCGGCTGGCACGACTTCCGGCCCCCTCGCTCGCGCCCGTGGATATCCCGGAACTGGTTCGACGGGTGACCGTTCTCGAGGCCCGGCATGGTCTGGTGGTAGATGCGGGCCCCGCCGTGACCGTCGCCGCGGATGCGGGGCAGCTTGAACAGGCCCTTATCAATTTGATTCGCAACGGCGTCGAAGCGGCGCAGGAACTGGGGGGCGGAGTGCGCCTCACCTGGGGAAAGTCCGGAGGCGCTCTCGAGATTCTGGTGGAGGACGAAGGCCCTGGCTTGCCGACCACCGCGAATCTCTTTGTGCCGTTCTTCAGCACCAAGCCCGGCGGGTCCGGCATCGGCCTGGTCCTCACCCGCCAGATCGCCGAAGGCCACGGCGGTTCTCTCACTCTTGAGAACCGCGCGGACCAGACCGGGGTTTGCGCACGGCTTCGACTCCCGCTGCCGAAACGGTAGCCGGTCCCGCGCGGTGCAGGGGGCCTACGCCTCTACTCGATAGGCGACACTGGCTTCCGAGAGCTCGTCGGTCGGGCCGTGGCGGCGCGCTCGATCCTCGGCGCCAAGAACGAGCAGGAGTGCGACGGCGGGGAATACGCTGAGGCCGAGGAGAGGCCAGAACATCGAGTCGCCGAGATGGGCCCGCAGAGGGAGGAACAGAACCGGGGAGGTCGCCTTGGCGAGCGTCCAACTGGACTGAAAGAGACTGATGTACCGGCCGCGGGAGAGGCGCGGCGCCCAGTCGGCCACCGTGGCAGAGAGCTGCGGCATCATCACGATCTCGCCCGCGGTCACGAGAAAAATGGCGGCCACGTAGATCCCGAGATGGGGGGCCAGTCCGTTGAGGGCCACCCCGGACGCCGCGACGACGAGGCCAACGGCCGCCGTGGTCAGACGTGACGCGGAGGGTAACCGGGCGGCGATCGGTAGTTCGAACACCGCCACCAGAAGTCCGTTCAGTCCGACGATGTAACCATAGGCGCGGCTTGGATACCCGGCCCCCTCGGTCAGGGTGATGGGAAGAACCGTCATCAAAGCGAACATGAGGAACGGGAAAGCGCTGCTCGCCGCGACCAGCTTCAGGAAGGGTCGATCGCCAAATGGCGATTTCGCCGCCTCGCCCTCCGCCTGCACCGGGCGGGTTTCGGCGATGAAGAAGAGGATGACCAGTCCATAGGCGAGGGTGCTGAGACCATCCCCCCAGAAGAGAAAGCGCCAGCCCCAATCCACCAGAAAACCTCCGACCACGAGGCCGCTGGAAAAGCCCAGATTGATGGCGAGACGCAGTCCGGCAAAGCCCAGCTTCCGTTGCTCGGGCGGAACAAGGTCGGTGACAATGGCCGAGGCTGCGGGCTGAAACAAATCGGCCAGAAAGCCGAAGCCCAGAAGCAGAAACACGAAGGCTTGAAGGTTGGGAGCGAAACCGAGGCATAGTGCGAGCACACCCGAACCGAAAAGCGACAAAAGCATGGTCGACCGTCGGCCCAGGCGGTCCGCGGTCTGGCCGCCCACGAAGACCGACACCAGAGATCCGCAACCGTAGGCGGCGACCGCGAGTCCGGCCTGCAGGGGGGCGAGATGGAAATCTCGCATGAGCACGATGGTCAGGTACGGGACGATGTAGGTCCCGGCTTTGTTGACGAACGTGCCCGCGATGAGGACCTGAACCGGGCGAGGCAGTTCGCGAAGCAGGCGCCAGGTGGAGAACATCAGGACGGGAAGCCTAGGTGGCTCGCGCGGTTGATGTCCACGCCCGGGAAGAGCGCCTCTGCGCTCGGCTACAATCGAGGTCGACCAGCGAGAAAGGAGTGAGCCATGGACGATCCGCTTCGAGCGCAGAGTTTTGTCGATCCCCTCCAGCGATTGCTGCGTAGCATCCCGGCGTTCGCCGCTCTGCCCGTTGCGGCGCGCCAGGCCCTGGCCGCGCATCTGAAGGAGCAGCCCTTCCCGAAAGACGCGGTGGTGCTGGACGAGGGCGAGCCGGCGGATTGCCTGTTCCTCATCGAGGAAGGAGAGGTCGAAGTATCGATCGCGACCCCCCAGGGTCGTACTCCGCTGAGCCGTCTTTCGGACGGCGAGATGTTCGGGGAGATCGGCCTCTTTCTTCCCGCGCGCCGGCGGACGGCGCGCGTCACCGCCACCCAGCCTCTGCTGACCTCGACCCTGTCCAGCCGCCATCTGGCCGAGGTTCTCGAGCCGTTTCCGGAGGCGCGCGAGGTCCTGATCGCCGCCGCCGATCACGCCCTCATTCGATCTTTCGTCAAGTCCACGAGGCCGTTCGAACGCTTGACTCCCGAGCGGCTTCACTCCCTCGAGGAACGGTTGCAGCGCCTCGAGTTCGAGGCCGGAGCGACCATCTTCAAGCAGGGTGATTCCGGGGACTGCTGCTATCTCGTCCGCAGCGGCGTGGTGGAAGTGATCCGACACGAACCCTCCGGTCCCAGGATCGCCGCCCGTCTGGAGGCCGGCGATCTGGTGGGTGAGTCCGCCCTTCTCACCAGCACACCGCGAGATGCCTCCTTGAAGGTGGTGGAGCGAGCGCACCTTCTGGCCCTGCGCCGGGACGACCTCATCGATGCGCTCGATCAGGACAAGCAAGTGGCTGCCCACGTGGTGGAACTCATGAGACTGAGAGACCGACCGATCGGCCGGCCGGGCATCGTCCTGCAACCGCGGCCCACCGCGGCGGGGGACACCATCTGGGTCCTGGCCGACCCCTCTCGACTGGGCGCCTATCACCAGCTCTCCAGTCTGGGTCTGTTTGTCTGGAACCAACTCGACGGAACCCACAACGTGGACGAGGTGGCGGCCAAGTACCGAGCCGAACGGGGTCCCGTGGTTTCGGAAGAGATCGCCCGCATCATTGCGGAGCTGGTCCAGGCCGAGTTTGTGAGTTCGAAAAAGCTTGATCGAGAGGTCGCCCTGGCCGCGGGTCCGTCGCACCCCTGGTGGAGGAAATGGTTGAAGAAACTGACGGGGGAGGTTTCCGGGAACGCCTGAGGTTTTACCGAGCTGCGATCGCCTGGCCCCTCCTGGGAAGGAGGCGCTCAGAACTGGCGGTCGAAGTGTCGAACGCCGTCGGCGTGCGGTGGGGCCTTGGTCCAGTACGATGGTGCGCCCTTCCGCTTGAAGGTCCGGCTCATCGGGTCTTTTCCGGTGAGGCGCATCAACAGCCCAGTGGGCGTGATGCCCACGAAGAAGAACAATCCAAGCAAGATTCGGGTGTTGATGTATCCCAGGATTTCCGCGAACTTCATCCATGGCCCGTAGAAGGGCCGCAGCAGGGCGGGAATCAGGGCTCCGATCAGGAAGAAGACAACGGCGGCCAGCGCGAAGCCCTGAGCGCTCACCGTTCGCCCGCGCCATGTCAGCAACAGGGCAAAGAGGGCGGCCACCGCGGCGAAGGTGAAACCGAAGTTGCGAAGATCTTTCGCGGTTGCGGGAGGAGGGGTCTCCAGGGCGTCAGTCAAGTTCGAACTCCTGCATCCATTTCTTGTCGTCCTCGACCACCGGCTGGTCTTCCTTCAGGAAAATCCACTGGTCGACAATGAGCACATCGATGTCGGAACGCATGAAGCAACGGTAGGCGTCTTCCGGGGTGCAGACGATGGGCTCGCCCCGGACGTTGAAGGAGGTGTTGACGATGACCGGGCACCCGGTGAGTTTGTAGAACTCATTGATGAGATCGTAGTAGCGTGGATTGGTTTCCCGATGGACGGTCTGGATCCGGGCCGAATAGTCGACGTGGGTGGCCGCGGGAATCTTCGAGCGCGGGATGTTGAGCTTCTCGATGCCGAAGAGTCCCTCCT
The DNA here is from genome assembly GCA_031362685.1 of Vicinamibacteria bacterium. Taxonomy (GTDB): domain Bacteria; phylum Acidobacteriota; class Vicinamibacteria; order Fen-336; family JAGNNV01; genus JAGNNV01. The sequence continues at coordinate 24,022 of JANLSZ010000232.1, forward strand.
GCTCGGCGGTCATGGGAATCTGATGTTTCTTCGCGACCTCGGCCACCAGGAGCATGTACGGGCTCTCTCGGTCGATGTCGAACCACTCGGACACGTGGTCGGCGAGCACGGAGGGAGCGAAGGGACGGAAGGACTCCCGGAACTTGATCTTCAGGTTCATCCGCTTCTGCATCTCGGGATCGCGGGCATCGCCCAGGATGGACCTTCCCCCCAGTGCGCGCGGGCCGAACTCCATCCGCCCGCTCATCCAGCCGATGATCTTCCCCTCCGCGATGAGGGCGGCGATCCGGGGGAGAAGTTCCGCGTCATCGAGTCGCGCCGCTTTCGCATGCCGGGCTTCGATGACCTTCCGCACGTCAGGGTCCAGATACGCCGGGCCAAGGTACGAGCCACGCTGGCGGTCGAGGGCGGGCGGACCGGTGAAGGTGGCCCGTGGGTTGTCGAGATACCGATGCCACACCGCGAGGGCCGAGCCGATAGCGCCGCCCGCGTCTCCCGCCGCCGGCTGGATGAAGATCTTCTTGAAGGGTCCTTCGCGGAGGAGTCGGCCGTTGCCCACGCAGTTGAGCGCTACCCCTCCGGCCAGGCAGAGATTGTCGAGGCCCGTTTCCCGGTGGACGTGCCGGGCGATCCTCAACATCGCGTCTTCCGTCACCTTCTGCACGCTGGCGGCCAGATCCATTTCCCGTTGGGTCAGCCTCGCCTCGGGCTTCCGCGGCGGGCCGCCGAAGATCGAGTCGAAGCGCGAGTTGGTCATGGTCAGGCCGGCGCAGTAATCGAAGTAGTCCATGTTGAGATGGAACGAACCGTCCTCGCGCAGATCGAGAATGTGCTCGTGGATCGCATCGACGTACCGGGGCACGCCGTAAGGAGCGAGGCCCATCACCTTGTATTCGCCGGAATTCACCTTGAAACCGGTGCAGTAGGTGAAGGCGGAGTAGAGGAGGCCGATGGAGTGAGGGAAGAGAATCTCTCCCCTGCGTTCGAGGGCGTGGCCCTTGCCCACCCAGTAACTGGTGGTCGCCCATTCGCCCACGCCGTCGAAGCAGATGATGGCGGCCTCGTCAAAGGTCGAGGGATAGTAAGCGGACGCCGCATGCGATTCGTGATGTTCGCCGAAGAGAATTTTCCCGCGGTAGCCACAGGCATTGCGGATCTCCGTGCGGGTGTGGAGTTTTTCCTTGAGCCAGAGCGGCATCGACTTCAGGAAGGACGCGACTCCGTGGGGGGCGTAGGCGAGGTAGGTTTCGAGGAGTCGTTCGAATTTCAGGAGCGGTTTGTCGTAGAAGACGACGTAGTCGACATCTTCCGGTCCCGACAGACCGCCCGCCTGCACGCAGTAGTCGAAGGCGCCCTTGGGGAAACGATGGTCGTGTTTCTTCCGGCTGAAGCGCTCTTCCTGGGCCGCCGCTTTGATCTCGCCATCCTGCACCAGGCACGCGGCGGAGTCGTGGTAGTAGGCCGAGACCCCGATGATGTTCACGCGCGGGGGAGTTTACGACGCGGAGCCGGAAGATCGCGAAAGAACGTTACTCGGTCTGCCAGAGTTCGACCACAACCCCGAAGGGCGCGCGCACCATGGCCACGAGGCCTCGGCCCAGAACCGGATCATCGACGGTGGCGGGACCCCGGACCAGGGATCCGCCGCCGCCGGGGACGCGGGCCAGGGTGGCGTGAAGGTCGGTGCTGTCGTAGCGAAGCCGGCAGATACCCTGGGCCAGAGACGGGATCTGGGCCATGGGCTCGGGCTTGCTCTCGAATTCCATGAAGATGGTGCGCCCGGTGGGCCAGCCCGGACGGTGCGGCATGGAAAAGCGGAAGGAGACATCGCTGGTCATTCCAAGGAGAGTGTCGAAGGGCGGCCCGGAGCAGGTATCGGCGAGAAGGACTTCATGTTCGAGAACGTCGCGCATGAAGTGATTGCAGGCGTCCAGATTCGTCACGATGAAAGACGCGTGAAGCGGCTCGCTGCAGTCGGTTTTGAATGTCCCATAGGGGGTGCTCGCGTTGACTCGTTCGATCAGAACGATGAAGTCGCCGTCGCTGGTGCGACCGAAGGTCTCGAATCTCTGCGGTCCCGGTGGAGCGCCTTCGGGTTGGGCCGCGCTCATGGGGGTCAGCAAGAGAGGCGGGGAGACGAACTGAACCCCCGATCTATCCAGCCGCGCGTGGACGCCTCCTATCCCGAGGGTGGTGAAACCGAGGCCCAGAGGGCCGGGAGTTCCGATCCCTCGTGCCCTGGCTGCCTGGCCGCCGGCCACCTCGACCAGCCGGACTCTCGGTGAACCCGCCACGTCTGGACGGCCCATCACTGCCGCTCTCGGCGCCAGGTGGGCATCGAAGAGACGGCTGGCAGTAATCGAGGTGAGCGAACCCGCGGCACTGACCGAGAGACCGCATGCGCTTTCGAATAGCCCGATCCGGGCCTTCAGATCCCGAACCCCGACGGTAATTTCTCGCAGAGATGAAACGGACATCGAAGCGGAGAATAGCTTGGTGGTCAGGCTGTGGTTGCGCGTGGTCTGACTTGCGGCACGGGCTGCTAGACTCCTCAGCCTTGCCTTCCTGGCCGGAGTGGCGGAACTGGCAGACGCACGGGACTCAAAATCCCGCGTTGTTCGCAACGTGTGGGTTCGACCCCCACCTCCGGCACCACCGTCTCATTCCACCTCGATCGTGAATCTTCCCAAGTTCCTCGCCGTGTCGGTCATGGGCCTGCTGGCCGCGTTCCCGGCCGGCGCCTTCGGCGAGGGGTTCAAATTTCTTCCGTACATGGGACCGCAGATTGAAGCCTCCCGCTACTCCCCGGCCAATGAGGAGTTTGCGTGGGTCGGCTGGATCGGTGCGACCTTCGATCTGGTGGAGAAGGGCAAGTGGTCCGGGTACTTCAACCCCGACGTCGAGACGATTCTTGGACATCGCGTTCGCTCCTTCGAGGCGGTCCAGGTGAACTACTCGCTCGAGGTCGGGCTGCACCGGGACGTGGGCCGCGGCCGGATGTCTCCGTTTTTTCATCACGTGTCCAGGCACGTGCAGGACCGCAACAAACTGCAGGTGGTCGACTGGAACTTCCTTGGGGTTCGATACGACTCGCCCTGGCCCGCGAGCTGGAGCCGCCGTGGAGCTTTCTCTTCCTCGTTCGGCGTCGCGACTTTGGCCTCGGCGGTGGAGTACAAGTGGGAGGCACGGGCTTCGGGAGACATCGATCTTCTGCGCAAGGGGAATCGCGCCCTGTTTCTGCTCGCCGATGTTCGCCACGTGGGCGCGGCCGCGACGGCGGATTTCCCCCGGAACCAATTGACCGATTTCCGTGCCGAACTGGGTTTCAGGCATTGGCAGGAGACTTCGCAGTCGGCGCTCTTTCTCGCCTATGAACACCGCAACGATGCCCTTGTTCCGCGGGCGCTGGTGACCGATCGGGCTTTGTTCGGTCTTCGGATCCGGGGGCAAAGACGGCCATCGCCCGCCATCGTTCCCCTGCCTTGATCGGGCTCGATCGAGCCGCTCTTGAAGGGGGTGCCTTAAGGGCTCAGGTGGGCTCGCTGCTACCGCCCAAGGTCGCCTTCAACTCTTTGCCCATCCTGAAGTAGGGCACGCGCTTCGCGGGTACCTCCACGCGTTCACCGGTTTTCGGATTGCGACCCTTGCGGGGGGCTCGGGAGCGGAACCGGAATGAGCCGAGCCCCCGGATTTCCACTTCCTCCCCGTTCTTGAGGGCCACCACCACTCCTTTCAGAAAAGAATCCACCACAATCGCCGCCTGAACCTGGGTGAAGTCGAGGCGCCGTGCCACCCCGGCCACAATGTCAGCCTTGGTGAGCGAACGCTGGGTGGCGACTTTATTGGCGGAAGTGTCGGGCATGGGAGCACTTAGAGTGTACCAAACCGCGTCGTAATCTAACGGACCTCCTCCGGGCGCCTGAAGGTCGCGCCCATCATGCGGAGTTCGCTGACTCTCCCGTTCGGGTCGAGGACGAAAGAGGCCGGGGCTGTTCCGCGCCACTTTGCGTCCCATCGTGCGCGGAAGGTGTCGAAGCTCCAGTGATCCAGCTTACCGCTGAAGGCGCTGCCGTATCGCACGCGCAACGTCGGGTCAACCGGATCCATGGAAACCTCGACGTCGCCAAAGAGAGGATCGGAGTAGCGCCCAACGTAGGCGTTGAGAGGCAACGACGGCTTGGTGCCGAGCGCGCGCAGACTGTCCTCCTTCTTCTTGGCGTCCTCGCCTTCTCTTTGAAGGCGGGCGTAAAGCGTCTTGAATTCGGCGCTCCAGTCGCGGGCCGGCCGGCCGAGCAGCCGGTCGAAGGCAGTGAACATCAGGGCGTGACGCAGCTCCGCGTGGTCCAGATTCGAGAGCACGTAGACGCCGATTCCCTGCGAACGAACAAGACCGCAGATCGCCACCATCCCATCGATGCTTCCGGTGTGGTAGTCGACCTTGAATCCCGCGTAATCCTGCTGGAACCAGCCCAGGCCATAGGTGGTCCAGTCCGGCCTGGTGATCTCCGCGGTTGGATAGAACGCCTGCCTGGTCACCATGGTCTGGGGCCGAAAGAGCTCGCCGAGGGTGCCCTCACTGAGCAGGCGCGCTCCGCCCTGCGCGCCGGTTACCACCCCGCCCGCCAACAGCAGCCGCATCCATTTCGACATGTCGTCGACGCTCGACCAGATGGATCCCGCGGGGGCGATCCCGTCAACCGTCGCGTTCTCGATCCGTGCGACGGCATCATCCATGATGAAATGGGGCATTGCGTGGTTGGCCCGCCCGTCGAGGGTCGCCGCGGTGGCGATCGAATCGGTCATGCCCAGGGGCTTGAAGATCCGCGTCTCGATGAACCGTGCCCACGGCATGCCGCTCGCCGTTTCGATCACCGCTCCGGCGACGGCGTACATGATGTTCTGGTAGATGAAGCTGGACCTCACGGAGTAGGCCGGCTCCACCAGACGCAGTCGCTCAAGAATGGTCCGTGGCGAGTTCGCCTGCCCGTACCAGAGGAAGTCGGCGTTGGGCAGTCCGGCGCGATGGGTCAGTAGATCGCGGATCGTGATTTCGCGGGTGGCTTGCGGGTCCTTGAGTGCAAACCAGGGCAGGTGCCTGGTCACAGGGTCGTCCCAGGACAGCTTCTTTTCGTCGACCAGCATCCCGATCGCGGCCGCGGTCATGGCCTTCGTGGTTGAACCGATGGCGAACAGAGTGTGGGTATCGACCGGCTCCGCCCGCCCGACTTCGCGGACGCCGTATCCCTTTGAAAAGATGACCGCGTCGTCCTTTACCACGGCAATGGCAAAGCCGGGCGCGCGCCAGTCCTTGACCGCCTGGGCCACCTGGGCATCGAAGCGCAGCAGAGGGTCGGGTCGTGCGGTTGGCCGGGGCGCTGTTTCGGCGGTGACGCCGAGGGGCAGAGCAAACGCGAGCGCAAAAGCGGGTAGCTTGTTCATGGTCCTCCGAATCTATCGTGCTCCGTGGAGGGCGGGGGCGGGCCGGCTATTTGATACTGACGATTTCGGGTCGCCAGGTGGTAGGGTCGGCACCAAACCCGTCCTTGGCGCTCACCACTTCGGCTCGCGAAGGCACGATCTTGTACAGGGTGTAGGTCTCCGGTTTGTCGATCGCGAAAAAGGCCGCCCAGTCCGGCTTGTAGTGGCTGGACTTTAGGGCTCCCGTGACCTCGGTCGCTCGGCCGATCAGGGTGACATACGCCGTCCGCGTGGTGTCGAAATAGAGCAGAGTCACCCGCGAGTCCTTGCGGATTTCCTCGACTTTGCGACTGCGGGGGTTGGTTGCGACGTAGACGGTCAAGGCCTCGTCCGGTTGGATCGGGTCCACAATCCGCGCCTGAGGCTGGTGCGCTTCGCCCAGGGTGACGAGGGTGCAGAACCGCGCCGCGGTCATGATTTGCCGGGCTACTTGAAGGACACGGGCATTCCTGGCGGAGTCCAGGCTCGTGGCAGCGTCGGGCCCGGGCTGGGCCAGGAGACTCGGACCGCTGGCCAGGATCAGGGCCACGGCAAGAAGGATGCGGAGTCGGCCCCCGTCCTTGGTTTTCCCAGGGAGCCGCAGGATCACTCCCTGGGCGGAGCGGTTGATTCGCGGTACAACTTGAGCGCGGCCAATAGTTTTTCGATGTCTTCGTCGTTGTTGTAGAAGTGGGTGGAGACTCGGATCCCCTCCGGTTTCTGAGTAACCATGATGGCTCGTCCGCGAAGGAATTCGGTCACGCCCCGGGGATCGTCGAGAGCCACCAAAGTCTCACCCGAGCGACCGGACCCGGACGGCGAGAGACTCTCAAATCCTTCGTGCCGCAGGGCCGAGGTCAGAGTGGTGTTGAGTTGGAGGACTCGGGCCTGGATTCGATCGCGGCCGATTCCGTCCAGATACGAAATGGCCGCGCCCAACGCGAAGATGCCGGGGAACGCCGGGCAGCCCAGTTCATAGCGTCGGGCCGCCGGGACCGGGACTCCGGCCCGGTTATTAAAGGAGAACGGGTCGTTCACGCTTCGCCAGCCCAGGTCTTTTGGAGCCCGCTTCAGCAGCTCTTTGCCGACGTATACGAATCCGGCGCCGTATCCCGCGGCCATCCACTTGTGGCCGGCGCAGGCGAGCCCATCGATCTTCATTGCGGTGACGTCCACTTCGAAAGCTCCCAGCGACTGCGATGCGCAGACCAAGAGAGGCCGTCGACCCTTCAAAGCCCCGAGAGCTTCGAGGTCAATGCGGAATCCATTGGAGAACTGGACGTGACTGACCACGATAGAGGAGGCGCGAGGCGCGTGAACCTCATCGAACATTTCGAGACGCAACTCGCCTTCGATGGCGGGGATGAATTGCATCTGCGTGCCCCGGTGGATGAAGGGGAGGGTGACGGTGGGGAACTCCAGTTCGTCGGAAAGCACGGGACCGTCCGAGGCGACGAGATCCGCCAGGATGTTCATCCCCCTTGAGGTGTTGGTGACGAAGGCAATCTCATCCGCCTGCGCGCCGATGAAGCGGGCCACGCGCTCACGCACCACCTCCATCTGAGCGACCCACAGGTCCCAGTGGTCGTCGCCGCTTCCTTCGAGCTCAAGCTGGTAGCGGGCTACTTCCTCGCGTATCCAGCGCGGGGTCAGGGAGGTGGACGCGGCGTTGAGATAGACGCGGTCCTTGGTCCCTGGAAAATCCTGTCGGAGGTCGTCCCAATCGCGGCTCATGTCTTTACAGAGGATACTTCGTCCCGGTGATTTCGAGGAGCGGTTTTCGGAGGAGGTCTAACGGCGAAGTTCGATATGCTCCGCCGACCAATGAACGCATCGGGCGACGGCGACGCCTCAGAATCGCAATCGCTCCAGGTCATGTCGGCCGCCGACGGGCGCTGGCTGGACGACCGGCTTCTGCACGGGAGCGACGAACGGTCCGGTTGCCCAAAGGCGGGTCGATGAAGGAATTGTTGCTGAGGCGCCAGGGGATATGACGGAGAACGGGGATCGCGGCTATTTTCATCGATACATCGGTCTTCCATTTGAGACCCTCATCCTTCAGGGAAGTTCGACCCGGCAACTCTCTTTCGCCGTCTCCATCGGCGTCACCTTCGGTCTGTTTCCGATCATGGGCGCTTCGATACCGTTCTGCTTCGTGGCCGCGCTCGCCTTCAAGGCTCCCCAGCCTCTGACTCATGCCGTGAACTACGCGGTGTATCCGCTTCAGATCCCTTTGATCTTCGCTTTCGTGCGCCTGGGGGAATGGATCACGGGCGCCCCCAATGTCTCCCTGGCGCCGTCGGCGATTCTGGATCTGGCCCGAACGGACCCGACGAGATTCGTTGAGGAGTTTGGCCTCACGTGTCTTCACGCCATGCTGGCCTGGAGCCTTTCCGCGCCCGTGATCTTCGTCGGCACCTTCAGCGTGGTTCGTCCGGTGATTGCCCGGCTGCGGGATAAGCACCTGATCAAGTCGTGTTGAACCTCCTCCGCGCCCCGGACACCCTGGTTGCCCGAAAGACGGTCACGGCAAAGTAGATAGGCCTTGCCGGGGGCGACCCTTGGCCCGTATACTCTCCCTTGCTTGAGTGGGCAGATGCCCACTCTTTTTTTTCCATCGCCAGTTTTTCGAAAGTCGGTGAGGATTTGCACGCAAGCGTCACGGCCGCCCCCAAGGACACCGACCCCAGGAAGGGGTTGGAAGCTGAGGTCTTTGTCCGCGCCGTGGCTGAACGTGTGGCCCAATCGTCCGGGCTCGATCTCGTCGATATCGAGATGAAACGGGGGGGCAAGGGCCCGCTGGTCCGGATCTTCCTCGACAAGCCGGGACGGGTCAGCCTGGAGGATCTGGAGAACGCCTCCCGAGAGATCTCCGCCATTCTCGATGTTGAAGATCCCATCGGGCGCTCCTACACCCTCGAGGTGTCGTCTCCGGGCATGACTCGTCCGCTCAAGACTCCTGCTGACTTCAAACGGGTGCTTCAGAAGAATGTCCAGATCGCCTTCGTTGATCCGACCAATCCCGCGGCCCTCGACCCGACCTCCCTGGCCAGGGTTCCGGTCCGGGAAGTGACGGGTCGGTTGCTCGCGGTGAGCGACAAGGAGGTGCGGATCGTCCCTCGCGATAACCGCGGCCGGGAAGGCACCGAAATGGCCGTCCCATTTTCGGCCTTGCGCCACGCCCAAAGAGAGATTTCGTTCAGGTAAATCATGGCTAACGAGCTGAAAGTACGCATCGAACAGGTCTCCCGCGAGAAGAACCTCGACCCCGAGGTCGTCATCCGGGCCATCGAGGACGCGATCCTCCAGGCCGCGAAACGCTTCTTCAACAACGACGAAGACCTGCGCAGCCGCTTCAATCACGAGACGGGCGACATCGACGTCTTCGCGGTGAAGGAAGTGGTCCAAACCGTTACGGACGAGGAAATCGAACTGAGCCTCGACGCGGCCCGCGAGCTCATTCCCGAGGCCGAGCTTGGGATGGAAATCGAATTCCCCAAGCAGACCGAGGGCCTCGGTCGCATCGCCGCCCAGGCCGCGAAGCAGGTCATCTTCCAGAAAGTGCGCGACGCGGAGCGGGACAACGTCATCGCCGAGTTCGAGCGACGGAGGGGCGAGGTTCTCAATGGCGTCATCAAGCGTCAGGAGGGCACCGACTACATCATCGATCTGGGCCGGACCGAGGCGGTTCTGCCTCGGAAGGAACAGAGTCGCGCGGAGAACTACCAGACCGGAGATCGCATCCGGGTGGCCATTCTCTCGGTTCAACGTTCGACCCGCGGAGGGCCGCAGGTCACGGTGTCCCGCACCGATGGAGCTCTTCTCCGCAAACTGCTCGAGATGGAAGTGCCCGAGATCTTCGACGGGACGGTCAAGATCCGTGCCTGCGTTCGGGAACCGGGGGAGAGGGCCAAGGTGGCGGTCGAGTCGACCCACAAGGACATCGACCCAATAGGCGCCTGCGTGGGCATGAAGGGAACTCGAGTTCAGGCGGTCATCCGCGAGCTGCGCGGCGAGAAAATCGACATCATCGAGTGGGACGACGACCCCGTGGCCCTGGTGAAGGCCGCTCTGCAGCCGGCTCAGGTCTCGCGCGTTCAGGTGGTTGACACCGAGCAGAAGATCATGGAAGTAGTGGTCGAGGACAAGCAGCTTTCGCTGGCCATCGGCAAGCGCGGGCAGAATGTGCGTCTGGCCGCGAAACTCGTGGGCTGGCGGATCGAGATCAAGAGCGAGGAGGAAAAGCGCGTCGAGGTTGCCACCCAGTTGAGTGAATTCAAAACCATGGAAGGCGTCGACAAGGACATCGTTCAACGGCTCATGGACGCCCGGGTCCAGGGACTCGAGCATCTTCTCCAGATGACCAACGAGGAGTTTGCGTCCATCGACATCGACGAAGCCACCGCGGGATCCCTGCGGCTGGCGGCCACGGCAGCTCTGCCCAAGGTAGTGGTGCGTGAAACTCCGCACGAGGCCGGCCCCGAGCCCGGTCCCGAGGCCCCCCCTCCTCCTGCAGGAGACCCCGCCTAGTGCCTTTGGGCCTCGTTCAGTCGTCGATCCACCGGATCTTCGCTCCCTTCCAACGTCCAGAAACAGGTCGATAAATAGCTTCATGCCCAAACCCCGCGTCTACGAACTCGCCCGCGAACTCGGTCTCTCCTCCCCGGAGATCATCGAGAAGCTGAAGGCGATGGGAATCGAGGCAAAGGCCCCGTCGAGTTCCGTCGACGAAGATCTGGCCGCCAAATTCAAACGCCACGTGCGCCTCGAGACCCAGGGGTCCAAGAAGAACCGGGTCTACGGATCCGAGGAGGACGAAGGCGAACGCGACGCCCTCGAGAAGGAGCGGGAAGCCAAGATCGCGACCGAGCGCGCAGAGCGCGAACGTGCCGCCAAGGAGGCCGACAAGGAGCGCACCGCCCGCAAGTCGGGGGTTCGCTCGAAGGCGGCCGCGGCTCCCGCCGCCCCCACAGCAACCGCCGTCCGCCTTGCTCCACGGGTGGCGGTCAAGCCGGTCGAGCCCGCTCCTGAACCGACGCCGGTTGAGAAGGCCGTCAGGGAAGAGCCGGCATCGCCGAAGCCGTCGATCGCCGTCGCCCCGATTGGTCGAGCACGGCGCCTCGCGGCGTCCCAACCGGAATCGATATCTGCATCGGCGATCGACGACGTCGACACGAGAGCGGACGGTGACGCCGCCAGCGCGAAGATGCAGGAAGCCCGTACGGCCTCCGGTCATCTGTCGGACGATCTGCTGCAGAGCGAAGGAGACGATGCGATGGAAGGCGGGGTTCCGGCGGTCGGTCCGTCGGCCGCGCCCGTTCGTATGACGCCGCGCATCGCGCCGCTTCGGCCCATCGGCCGGCCCGCGGCCGCCGCGAAGGCCGGGACCCTCGAGGCGCCCGAAGGCGAAGCGCCCGGAGAAACTGCCGATGCTCAGGCGCCGGTGGTGATCAAACCAATTGCCCCGGTGATCCGGGCTATCCGTCCGATCGCATCGCCATCGAGAACCACCGGACAGCACCGGGTAGCCACGCGTCCAGGAGCCCCGCCGCAACGCCCCGGACTTAGGGGCGGAACCCCGGGGGTCCGAGGAGCGCAGGCTCCGACCACCACCGGCCCCGCCGGGCGCCCGGGCGGGCCTCCCGCGACCACCTCCCAGCCGTCAGCACCGGGAGGGCGTCCGGGCGGGTATCGCCCCGGAATTGGCGCGCGACGCCAGACCAGAGAGAAGGGCGCTCGCGAGATCACCCCGATTGTCGCGCAGGAGCGTCCCAAGTGGACCGGGCCGCTGCGTCCGATCACCATCACCGAGGGCGTCACGGTCAAGGAGCTGTCGGAGCGCATGCCCGACGCCAAGAACCGCGACATCCTGAAGTACCTGATCGGCAAGGGTCTTATGTTGACGGTTAACCAGACCCTCGACATCGAGATCGCTCAGGATGTCTGCCGCGAGTTCGGCTATGACGCCAGCGTCCGCTCCTACGAAGAGGAAGTGGTTCAGGAACAGAGTCAGGTTCTGAGCACGGGCGACGCGGTCCCGCGCGCCCCAGTGGTCACGGTCATGGGTCACGTAGACCACGGCAAGACCTCTCTGCTCGACGCCATTCGAGAGACCAGGGTCGCGGAACGCGAACACGGCGGAATCACCCAGCACATCGGCGCCTACAAGATCGACATGCGCGACCGCGCGGTGGTCTTCCTCGACACTCCCGGTCACGAAGCGTTTACTCTCATGCGTTCGCGGGGCGCCCGGGTGACCGACATCGTGGTGCTGGTGGTCGCAGCCGATGACGGAGTCATGCCGCAGACCCTCGAAGCCCTCGATCACGCCAAGGCCGCCGGTGTTCCCGTGGTGGTGGCGGTCAACAAGATCGACAAGGCCGAAGCTCAGCCCGACCGCATCCGTCAGCAACTGGCCGATCGTGGCCTGCTCTGCGAAGAGTGGGGTGGTCAGACGGTGTTCGTGAACGTCTCCGCCAAGAAGAAGCAGAATCTCGACCAGCTTCTCGAGATGATCCTCCTCCAAGCGGACATGGGTGAATTCAAGGCGACCCCCGACAAGGCCGCCCGCGGCACGGTCATCGAATCCCGGCTCGACAAGGGCCGAGGACCGGTGGCGAACATCCTCGTCCAGGACGGCACCCTCCGCATCGGCGATGTGGTGGTGGCCGGAGCGGTCTCGGGGCGCATTCGGGCCCTGATGAACGACCGGGGCGAACGCCTGCGCGAAGCAGGGCCCTCAACGCCCGTGGAAATTCAGGGTCTCGACGATGTGCCGGAACCCGGGGACTCGCTGTTCGTGGTCGAGGACTCCGTGAAGGCTCACACCATCGTCTCCTTCCGGCAGCAGAAACTCAAGGACAAACAACTGGCGCTTCAGTCGAGAGTTCGTCTCGAAGCTATCGCCAAGCCGGGCGGCACGGAAGGTCCGATCGAACTGCCGCTGGTCCTCAAGGCCGACGTGCAGGGTTCCGTCGAGGCCCTCACCGAGCAGTTGAAGAAGATTCCGCAGGAGAAGATCCGTCTGCGCATCATCCGGTCCGGAGTCGGCGCCATCAACGAGGGCGACGTGCTTCTCGCGGCCGCCTCCGAAGGCATCGTGGTCGGCTTCAACGTCCGGCCCGAACGCAAGGCCGCCGAATTCGCGGAACGGGACAACATCGAGGTCCGGCTGTACACGATCATCTACGACGTGGTTGACGATCTCACCAAGGCCCTCGAGGGCCGCCTGGCTCCCGCCTTCAAGGAAGTTGTGCTCGGCCAGGCCAAGGTGCAGGAGACCTTCAAGATCTCGAAGATCGGAACCATCGCGGGTTCGATCGTCACCGAAGGCAAGGTCACGCGACAAGCGAGCGTTCGCCTCCTCCGCGACAATATCGTCATCCACACTGGCAAGGTCGCTTCGCTCAAGCGGCACAAGGACGACGCGTCGGAAGTGCGCGCGGGTACCGAGTGCGGTATCGGCATCGTGGACTTCAACGACGTGAAGCCCGGCGACATCATCGAGTTCTTCATCATGGAGAAGTACCGCGAGACTCTCTAATTGAGGTGGGGGGCCGCAGATCGTCAAACGGAGTTTCCATGCTTTGCCCCCCACACCCCCGTCGCTTCGGCCGGAGTGAATCCGGCCTTCGCTTGGTTCCGGGCGATGTCACCTGCGGGGCGGGGTCTTGCTCGTACCCAAGTCACAAGCGAGCGAGCGTTAGCGAGCGGCTTTGCTCGCGCGAAGCCTGCCCTTGGGGCATGGGGTGGGTCCGCGAAGCGGGGCCGCTCCGGAATCCGGCTTGCGCTTGGTTCAACGAGATCCAATGGCAGAACGGACCTCCTGCTTAGCCCCCCCCACCCCCGATCGAAACGATCAGGCTGCGCGGTGGCACCGCCTAAGATGAGTCCATGGTGATTGGTCTTCTCGAGATCCAACTGCATCTTCCCGACTCGCACAGTCTCAAGGACAAGCGGCAGCCCTTGCGTTCAATCCTCGCCAGGGTGCGGCAGAATCACAACGTGTCGATCGCCGAGGTGGCTCATCACGACGAGTGGCAGCGGGCCTCTCTGGCTGTGGTGGGCGTGAACACCGAGCGCGTTCCCATGGAGCGCACCCTCGACCAGATTCTTCGCGAGGTTGAAGAGACTCCGGGTGTGGTGTGTGCGGGGGAGCAAAGACAATGGCTGTGAACCATCGTAAGTCGCGGGTGGCGGACGGGGTGCGGGACGAGGTCGCCATGATCATCTCCCGGGAGATCCGCGATCCCCGCCTCGGCTTCGTGACCGTGATCCGGGTCGAGATGCCGGTCGATCAGTCGGTGGCCAAGATCTATGTGTCGCCCATGGGCGAGGCCAAGGTGCAGCTTGAAACCATGAGAGCCCTCCATCATTCGCGGGGCTTCGTGAGGAAACTTCTGTCCCAGCGTATGCGGACTCGCACCGTTCCAGAGATCATGTTCGTCCAGGACCGAGGGCTTGACAACGCCGAGCGGGTAGGCGAGATCATGGCCGGATGGAAGGCCGACGAGGCCGCGGCGGAGGCCGCCGCTCATGCGGGGGAAGGCTCCGGATCAGAGGCGGATTCGCCTGATCCTGGAACCACGCCTCGCGCGGATGACTGACCTTCCGGAGTTCGTTTGACCAGGCCCAGGCAAGAACCGGACCCCGGCGTCTGCGGTCTGCTCGTGGTGGACAAGCCTCTGGGCTTGACCTCTCATGACGTGGTGGCGCGGGTGAGGAGGATTGCCGCGACTCGGCGCGTGGGCCACACCGGCACGCTGGACCCCCTGGCGACCGGAGTTCTGGTCCTGTGTCTCGGCAAGGCGACTCGGCTCATCCCCTATATCGAGGAGGTGGGCGGCGTCGATGCGAAGGAGTATGAAGCGCACATTCGCTTCGGATTCGAGACCACCACCGACGACGCTGAGGGAGAGCCCCGGGGCGAGATGGTCTCCTTGGACGTGGTGACGCCGGGGAGAGTCTCCGCGGCGCTCGAATCCTTCATCGGCGAAATCCAGCAGGTCCCCCCGGCCTTCTCGGCCAAGAAGGTCGCGGGGGAGCGGGCCTATGCGGTGGCTCGACGGGGCGAAGCCGTGGATCTGAAAGCGGTGACCGTTCAGGTCGGCCAGGCCGAGCTGCTGGGGCTGGATGGGGACGTCGCGCGGGTGCGGTTCGCATGCTCACGCGGCACCTACATTCGTGCCCTTGCCCGCGACCTGGGGCGGGCCATGGGCGTGGGCGCGCACCTCGTAGGCTTGCGGCGAACCCGGTCGGGCGTGGCCGCGCTCGATCGCGCGATACCGCTCGATGCCTTGACTGCTCAGTCCCTGCCGGGCGCCCTCATTGCCATGGCCTCCGCTTTGGAAACATGGCCAAGGGTAACTGCGGGCGAGCCCGAAGTCGCGGATATTCGGCTGGGGCGGGCCGTCAATCTCGGCAAGAGAAGCGAGACGCTGCCGACGCGAGTCCGGGTATGCGACGTACAGGGGGAACTTGTGGCTCTGGCCCGCGTGGAAGGCTCCCGGGTGCATCCATTCTGTGTGTTTTGAGGGTGATGCCTGTGGTAAGCTTGCAAGTTCCAAACAAAGATAAATCACGCTGTAAGAACAACAAAGCAGGCTCGGAGGAGCAAAAAGAGTCGTGAGCCTTACCAAGGAAAAGAAGACAACCCTCATCGAGGGAAACCGTGCGCACACCAAGGACACCGGGTCTCCCGAGGTTCAAGTGGCGCTTCTATCAGAACGCATTGGCGAACTGACCGAACATCTCAAGACGCATGCGAAGGATCACCACTCGCGTCGCGGACTTCTGATGATGGTCGGGCATCGGCGCCGTCTCCTCGACTATCTCAAGTCGAAGACGCCGTCGCGCTATCAGTCTTTGATCGTAAAACTCGGACTGCGAAAGTAGTCCGGGCCGCGGAAGGGTTCGCCGCTCGTTCGGGGCGAGCGCCCAACCCAAGTCGCCCTCTGAGTTTCCTGATTCAGGACGTCCAGAGGATCAAGCGACCCCGGGCATCCGCAGCGAAAGAGACTGAGCGCCCGCTCACCGAGATTCCTCCTCGGGCCTTCGGGAGTTTCGTTCCCATTGGTCTTCGACCCTCACCTCACACTCCTCCGACAGCCTAGCCGCTGGAGAAAAGCACATGGCTATGAAACGGTATGAGATCCAGGTTGGCCGCACGCCGATCACCATTGAAACTGGCCGGATGGCCAAACAGGCCGACGGCGCCACCCTGGTCAGTATGGGAGAAACCGTGGTGTTCGTGGCCGCCTGCGCGGCCAAGGAACCGAAGCCGGGAATCGACTTCCTGCCCCTGACCGTCGACTATCGCGAGAACAATTTCGCCGCGGGCAAGATCCCGGGCGGATTCTTCAAACGAGAGGGCCGGCAGAACGAGAAGGAAATCCTCACCTGCCGCCTGATCGATCGACCCATGCGCCCGCTCTTCCCGGAAGGCTGGGGCTGCGAGACCCAGATCAGCGCTCTGCTCTGGTCTGCGGATCCGCTGAACGAGGCGGACACCCTCGCCCTCATCGGCACTTCGGCGTCCCTCTGCATTTCCGACATCCCCTTCGACACGCCGGTGGGCGCCGTCCGGGTGGGTTTCTGGGACGGCCAGTGCCACATCAATCCGACCACGCCCGACCTGAACACGAAGAGCGAGTTGAACCTGCTCGTCGCCGGCACCGAGAAGGCGATCTGCATGGTGGAGTCGAGCGCCCGCGAACTTTCGGAAGAGAACATGGTCCAGGCCCTGGTGGCCGGCCATGAGGCGATAAAGAAGATCTGCGCGGTTCAGCGGCAGATGATGGCCGAGATCGGAAAGCCCAAGCGCCAGCCGGTAAAGAAGGAAATCGATCACGCCCTTGCTCACGAGATCGCTTCGGCGCTCGAACCCGGTCTCTACGAGGCCATGCAGAAGCGCGACAAGCTCGAGATGTACGCCCGGATGGACGCGGTCAAGAAGGCCTACGTGGCCTCGATCCCCGAGGATCAGACCGCGAAGAAGGCCCTGGTCGCGCACGTCTACGACTCCCTCCGAGAACACATCCTCCGCCGCGAGATTCTCGAGCGGGGGCGGCGGCTTGACGGCCGTCGCTTCGACGAGATCCGGCCGATCACGTCGGAAGTCACGGTGCTCCCGCGTACCCACGGCTCGGCTCTGTTCACCCGCGGCGAGACCCAGGCTCTGGTAACCGCCACCTTGGGTACCAGCGAGGACGCTCAGATCATCGACCGGGTTCAGGAAGTTGAGCACAAGAAGCGCTTCATGCTCCACTACAACTTCCCGTCGTTCTCGGTGGGCGAAGTGAAGCCGAACCGCGGGCCGGGACGTCGCGAGATCGGTCACGGCGCTCTCGCCGAGCGCGCCCTTCGCGAGATGCTTCCCTCCGAAGAGGATTTCCCCTACACCATTCGTATCGTGTCGGACATCCTTGAATCCAACGGATCGTCGTCGATGGCTTCGATCTGCGGCGGAACGCTTTCCATGCTGGACGCCGGGGTGCCTCTCAAGGCTCCGGTGGCCGGGGTGGCCATGGGCCTGGTCTCGAACGGCGAGAAGTTCGTCGTCCTGTCCGACATCGCGGGCGAAGAAGACCACTACGGCGACATGGACTTCAAGGTCGCGGGCACCGCGAAGGGCCTTACCGCTCTTCAGATGGACATCAAGATCGACGGCCTGAATGCGGATTTGATGGCGAAGGCGCTCGCCCAGGCCAAGGAAGGCCGTCTGCACATCCTCGGCAAGATGGCCGAGACGCTGACTACCCATCGTGCCGAGATGAGCGTTTACGCACCGCGTATCATCACGGTGAGGATCCCGGTCGACAAGATCCGCGACGTCATCGGACCCGGCGGCAAGATGATCCGCTCCATCACCGAGCGCACGGGCTGCAAGATCGAGATCGAAGATGACGGTCGCGTTCTCATCGCCTCGACCGACCTGCAGGCCGCTCAGCAGGCCGTGGCCATCATTGAAGAGCTCACCGCCAGCGTCGAGCTCGGGAAGACCTACATGGGCAAGGTTGTCCGCATCGTCGACTTCGGCGCCTTCGTCGAGATCAGGCCCGGCACCGACGGTCTGCTCCACGTCTCCGAGATCGCCCATGAGCGGGTCAACGAGGTCCGCGATGTCCTTAAGGAAGGCGATGAGATCATGGTGAAGGTTCTGACCATCGATCCGATGGGCAAGGTGCGGCTCTCGAAGAAAGTGCTGATTCCGCTGCCCGAGGGCATGGTCGCTCCTCCCGAGGGGAGCAGCGATCGCCCGCCGCGCCGGGAGGGCGGTGGTGATCGCGACCGCGGCCCCCGGGGCGACCGACCGCGAAGCGGCGGCGGCGGCGGCCGAGGCGGCGGTTTCGGAGGAAACCGCGGAGGGCGCTAATCTGGGGGAGTGAAGAACACTCCATCGGGGCGACGAGGCGATCTTAGGATCGTCTCGTTTCTTTTGGGGGTGGTAGCGACCTTGGGATGGGTGAATACGGCGGCCACCGCGAAGGTCGAGGCCCCCCAGGCCTACACGGTCAGACTGACCGTCGGGACCACGGGCTTTGAGCCAAAGCGTGTCTCCGTGCCCCTTGGCACCGTCCGCTTCGTGGTGACTTCACGGGCGGGAGACCACTGCTTCTCGATTCCCGCTCTCGATGTGGAGAAACGAGTCCGTGCCGCGAATCCCCTCGAGGTTGATGTGACCTTCGAGCGGGTGGGCGAGCTACCGTTTCTTTGCTGCGCGGAGTCGCCGGGAACGGCCGAGACTGGCACCATCGTGGTCACGCCGGGTAAATAGGACCGAAGACCCGCCTATTCGAAGCGAACGGTTTCGGCCATGCGCCGGCACCAGGGATCCAGACGATCGAAGGCGTCCGCCCTGGATTCGCAGAAGAACATCAGGCCGACGCCGTTTTTCACGGTGATCCAGCGCCTTATGCGGGTGGCGGTGAGGGTGGTCCCGCTCCGCATGAAGTCCCTGTATCCCGCGGGTCGGTCCAGACCCTTCGACGGCCAGGGTTTATGTTCCATGACCGCCACGGTGTCCGATACTCGATCCTTGAGCAGCCGAACGAATGTCTCCAAATCGCCGGGGGGAGGAACCGGTTCCTTCGACACCGCGACAAAGCCGTGAATGGTGTCGGTTCCCTTGTCGACCGCGAGGGCCAGGGACTTGAACCGCATGGTCGCGTTGGTGGGGCTCGAAAGCCGGCTCCCCCGGGTCCAGGTTGAAGGGGCCCGGGCCACCATGCCCGCGAACTTCTCCTCCGGCCACTGCGAGGTGTTCTCGACCCGGAGCGAGTCGAGCAGGGTGTCGATTCGCGCCTGGTAGCTCTTCAGCGCGGCGTCCGGCCCCCGGACCCAGGCTCCGAAATAGAGAGCGCCTCCCGCGGAGGCCAGGCGCAGCCTCGACGACACCCCACTCGAATCCTTGAAGGACCACTCAGTCGAACCGGAAAAGGCCGGAGCCTGGACCACGCTTGACCCTCCGGAGAGGTAGGCCAGGGACACCGCCTCGGCCGATTCTGCCACGGTGGGCGAGATCAGGGTCACCGACAGGGCCTCCTTGTCGGTCACGAGCAACGGGGCAGTGAGATACCTGTACCGGATCCCATTCTGTTCGGCGAATCCGATGCTCCAGCGGGGCGGATGAGTGAACGAAAGGCTCGACTCTTCGTCGATAAATGAGAGCAACGGTTCGGCAGGGCTGCACCCGGAAATCGCCATGGCGACGGTGGCCAGGAGCGCGCGAAGGCTGGGGGGGGGCCGCAGGTGCGGCCCGTGAGTTCCATATCACTCCACTCGATAGTTGGGCGATTCCTTGGTGATCACGACGTCGTGCACGTGGCTTTCCTTGAGGCCCGCGACGGAAATACGGGTAAAGCGTGTCCCCAGCTGCAGTTCCCGGATGGACTTGACGCCGCAATAGCCCATGCCCGCCCGCACTCCACCCACGAGTTGCTGAACGATGGTGGAAAGCAGCCCGCGATACGGGACGATTCCCTCGACACCTTCGGGGACGAGCTTCTGCGGGGCGCGGTCGGCCTGGAAATAGCGGTCCATCGAGCCGTCCTTCATGGCACCGATGGATCCCATGCCTCGGTAGGTCTTGAAGCTGCGACCCTGGCGGAGAATGATCTCGCCCGGGCTTTCCTCCGCTCCGGCGAAGAGGGATCCGATCATCACGCAGTCGGCGCCCACGGCCAGAGCCTTGGTGATATCGCCCGAGAATTTGATGCCGCCGTCCGCGATCACCGGGATGCCCGCGTCGGCGCAGGCCTCCACGGCTTCGGCGATGGCGGTTACCTGGGGCATTCCCGCTCCGGAGACGACGCGCGTGGTGCAGATGGATCCCGGTCCCATGCCAACCTTCACGGCGGAAACGCCCGCCTTGACCAGGTCCCGGGCCCCTTCTTTGGTTCCCACGTTTCCGGCCACGAGCTCGAGATCGGGAAAAGCGTTCTTCACTCTGGCGATCATTTCGATCACTGCCCTGGTATGGCCGTGGGCAGTGTCGATTACGACCACGTCGACCTTGGCGTCCACCAGCGCGCGGACCCGGTCCAGGGTGTCGGTGGCGATGCCGACGGCGCCGCCCACCCGGAGGCGCCCGGCGGAGTCCTTGCAGGCATTCGGGTACTTGATGCGTTTCTGGATGTCCTTCACCGTGATGAGACCTCGCAGATTGTTCGCGTCGTCCACCACCAGGACTTTCTCGACCTTGTGCTTGTGGAGAAGTTGCTTGGCCTCATCGAGGGTAGCGCCCACTCGAACCGTGATCAGCGGATCCCGGGTCATCAGTTCGGCTACTCGAAGGGTGGTCCGGGTCTCGAATCGCAGATCGCGGTTCGTCAGGATACCCACGAGTCTGCCGCCGTCGGTGACCGGAACCCCGCTGATTCGGAACTTCGCCATGAGGGCCAGCGCGTCCGATACGGGGGCCTCTGGCGACACCGTCACCGGATCCACGATCATCCCCGCCTCGGACCGCTTGACCTTGTCGACCTCCGCGGCCTGGGTGTCGATGGGAAGATTCTTGTGGATGAAACCGAGCCCGCCTTCCTGGGCGAGGGCGATGGCGAGAGGCGACTCTGTGACCGTGTCCATGGCCGCCGACACGATAGGGATGTTGAGAGCGATGCCGCGAGTAAGGCGGGTGACGACATCCACGTCGGAGGGCAGGCACTCCGAGTATTGGGGGACGAGAACAATGTCGTCGAAGGTGAGGCCCTCGCTGATTCGGGTTTCCAGGCGGTTCATGGTTGCTTTGCCTTACTCCGTCCCGTGACACTTCTTGTATTTCTTGCCGGAGCCACAGGGGCAGGGATCATTGCGACCGACCTTCACGCCCTCGCGCCGGACCGTCTTCACCGTGCCGTCGTTACCGCCATGAGCCTCGGGCGCCGCCGCACCGGCGCCAAAGGGCCTGGCGGGGGCATCGGTCGAACTCGTGAAGGTCAGGTTGCGAGGCTGCGTTCTCGTCTTGCCGAAGGTTGAGACCGGGTCGGGATGACGCTCGGGAATCGAGCGATCGGACTCCGGCCCCCCCTCGGAGCGCGAGGAGGAATCGGATGCTTCGAGGGAACGCGGACGTTCGTCGGTGCG
Source organism: Vicinamibacteria bacterium (assembly GCA_031362685.1). Taxonomy (GTDB): domain Bacteria; phylum Acidobacteriota; class Vicinamibacteria; order Fen-336; family JAGNNV01; genus JAGNNV01. The sequence goes on from JANLSZ010000232.1 coordinate 45,061, forward strand.
CATCACCGGCTGATACAGGAATACCCAGCGCAGAGCCTCCTCTTCGATCCGATCCATCAGGGCCTGGAAGAGGTTGTAAGACTCCTTCTTGTACTCGACCAGCGGGTCACGCTGGCCGTAGCTGCGCAGGCCGATCCCTTCCTTGAGGTGATCGAGGGAGAGGAGATGATCCTTCCACTGGGCGTCCACGATCTGCAGGAGCAGGACGCGCTGGTGGAACTGCATGAGTTCCGGACCGATCTGCCGCTCCTTGGCTTCGTAGACCGATTTGGCGCGGGCCTTCAAAGACGCGGCCAATTCCGCCTGAGGCGTTCCCGTGATCTCGCTGACCGGGACGTCGAGGCCGAAGGTGTCGCGAAGCATTACCGACAATCCCTCCGGATTGGCGCCCTCCGTCGAGACCTTGGGATCGAGAGCGTTTTCCAGAAACGAATCGATCACGTCTTCGGACAGGTCGAGGAGCCACTGGCGGGTTTCCTTGCCCTCCAGAATCATGCGGCGCGTGCCGTAGATGGCCACTCGCTGCTTGTTCATCACGTCGTCGTACTCGAGCAGGTGTTTGCGAACCGCGAAGTTCTGGGCCTCGACCTGTCTCTGCGCGCGTTCGATGGAGCGAGAGACCATGGGGTGCTCGACCGGCATGTCTTCCTCCATGCCGAGTTTCAGCATCAGGCCGCTGATTCGATCGGAGCCGAAGATGCGCATCAGGTCGTCCTGAAGCGAGAGGTAGAAGCGTGACGAGCCGATGTCGCCCTGACGGCCCGCGCGTCCCCGCAGTTGATGGTCGATGCGTCGCGCCTCATGACGTTCGGTGGCCAGGATGTGAAGACCCCCGAGGGCCACCACCCGTTCGCGCTCGCTGTTGTCGAGGAGATTCACGATCGCAGCGATGGTCCGCTGGTTCGAGGTGACGGTGGTGAGTTCCGCCTTCAGGGGGTGGACGGCGAGGAAATCGATGGGCTTCTCGACATCCCAGTGTGGGAAGAAGGACTTCGCGGTTTTGTTTCGCTTGAGGCGCGGAAGGGCCTCGGCGGCTTCGAGATAGGTCTTCAGGGGGGCGTCATGAGCGGCCAGGGCCGATACCACCTGGAAGGACGGATGATCGTTGGGGAACGCAGCGACCAGGCCAAGATAGCGTTCGGCCAGTTTTTCCTTGTAGGCCGAGTCGAACCTCCGGTGGGCGACTTCCTTCTTGAAGTCTGCCGCCATTTCGGCGAGCGCCTTCTCTTCGGCCGCGGCCTTTTCGGCGGGGGAGGCGGTGTCCGGGTTGATCTTGCCCTCGATAAGGAGATTGCGGACGCGGACATCGGGGATGCCGCCCAGAATGATGTCGGTGCCGCGGCCGGCCATGTTGGTGGCGATGGTGACCGCTCCGAAGCGCCCGGCCTGGGACACGATGTCGGCCTCACGCTCGTGGTACTTGGCATTGAGAACGACGTGTTTGATGCCTTCGCGCTTCAACATCGCGGCCAGATGTTCCGACTTCTCGATGGAGATCGTCCCGACCAAAACGGGCCGGCCGGCCTCGGCCAGTTCCTTGATCTCGCGGAGGACCGCGCGATCTTTCTCGGGCTCGGTGCGGTAGACCATGTCCGGATTCTCCAGCCGGATCATGGGCCGGTTGGTGGGAGCGACCAGGACCTCGAGCTTGTAGATCTTCTCGAACTCCGGAGCTTCGGTCTCAGCCGTTCCCGTCATGCCCGCCAGCTTCGAGTACATACGGAAATAGTTCTGGAGGGTGATGGTGGCGAGAGTCTGGTTCTCGCGCTCGATCTTCACCTTCTCCTTCGCCTCCAC
>JANLSZ010000032.1:0-1574 GCA_031362685.1 Vicinamibacteria bacterium
CCCATCGTCATTGCGAATGAGCCGGAGTTCCGGGATCGAATGAAGCAATCTCACGACACCGGGAGATTGCTTCGGTCCACCCCAAAACGACAGGTCCCTCGCAATGACGAAAATGGGCTGAAATGCGCCATTCTTGAACGGGTTTCTCAGCAGGAGCCACTCGTTTCGGTACCGCGAGCGCGAAGCCTGGCCTCGGGCCACGAAGCAACCCCTTCGACCACTACCAACCTGACTTCTTCCGCTGCGGCGCCTTCGGTGGCGTCCAGCCGATCGCTCCCGAAGCGCTCATGCCCCATTCCCGCACACAGCCCTTGCGCAGCTGGCCGAGCGGGTAGAAGGTGCCTCGCCACACGATGCCTCCGCGGGCGAGGGCCAGCAGGGTTGACCAGGATATTACGGCGCCGAGGGCAAGCGCGCTCAGCGGGGTCACCAGGCCTTCGAGTCCGGTGCCCCCGGACATCCTCTGCGCGGAGCCGGCGACAAGGAGGGCAGGCAGGACGGCCGCGACGATGGCGAGGGGGTAGGTCCAGGCGGGCAGAGTCACCACCAGGGGCAGATAGGGAAGCAGCGCGGCGCTTACGACTCCGGCGACGGCGATCGCCGCGATCGCGGTGTTCCATTCACAGCCGGAGAAGGCGTTCTTATCGAGACCGCGCAGGGAAGCGAGGAGACCGGTCTGCCAGCGCACGCTCACCATGCGGTCGGAGTCGAGGCAGCCCTGGGCCACGCCGCTGCGTCGCAGCAGAAGGCCGAGCTTGAGATCGTCGGCGACTTCGTAGGCCAGGCGTTGGTGGCCGCCGATCCGGTCGTAGGCCTCACGGCGCACGAGGCCGAACGCTCCGACACCCACGTAGGCCAGCGATTTCGGCACGCACAGCCGCGAGGGATCGATCTTGATCGCTAGGGCGATGGCGAAGGTGGAGACGAATGCTCTTTCGAAGAATCCGCCGGCCACGAATTGCGGCAGGGCGACAAAGTGCCCGAGACCGTGAGCCTCCGCGAAGGCGACGGAGCGCTTCAGTGCGCCTGGTTCAAACACCACATCACCGTCAGTGAAGAGGAGCCAGGGCCCCCGTGCCCGCGTGGCGCCCTGATGCATGGCGTTGTTCTTCCCCAGCCAGCCCTCGGGAAGGCTCTTGAGATGAAGGACGGTGAGTCGAGGATCGCGCGCGGCCAGGGCATCGAGCAAGGCGCCCGTCTCATCTTCCGACCGGTCGTCGACCCCCACGATCTCGAGGTTCGGATAGTCCTGAGCGAGGAGCGACGACATCGCCTTGTCCACTCCATTCGCTTCGTTCCGGCAAGGGACAATCACGCTCACCGTGGGCCAGGTTGAAAGCATGGGGCCGTCCCATTCGCGGAGCGTCGGAAAGCGTCGACGGAACGCGCCGAGCCTGATTAGCAGGCCGAGATTGAAGATCACCAGCGCTCCCACGGCGAGGCCGTAGGCGGTTCCGAAACTCAAACTTGTTCCTGACCGGCCCGCCACTGGGCGTCCTGCATGGTCTGGAACAGGGTCCCGGTTTCGAAGTCGTCGACTTCGATGACTTCGCGTGCGAGCTTGCGGGCCCGGG
>JANLSZ010000274.1:0-36190 GCA_031362685.1 Vicinamibacteria bacterium
CTACAACATCCTCAACCCCGGCGTCCTGCTGAGCGATGACCGGGGCGAACACATCAAGAACCTGAAACCATTCACCGAAATCACTGCCACCGCGGATCGCTGCATCGAGTGCGGCTTCTGCGAACCGGTGTGCCCGACCCGTGCGTCCGGCCTCTCACCCCGGCAGAGGATCATCCTGCTGCGCGAGATGGGTGAGATCGGTCTCCGGAAAGAGCCCATGCCCGAAGGACTCGCCTCCGACTACACGGAATCCGCTCGCCGCAGTTGCGTTCGCGATTCGATGTGTGTCACCGCTTGCCCGGTGAAGATCGACACCGGAGCCTTGATGAAGGAACTCGATCGCGCCGAGGCGTCGTTCGTCGGTCGACGCGCCGCCTCCTTCGCCGCATCCAACTTCGCCACCACGGCCGCGATGGCCCGCCGCGCGCTTGGGACGGCAGCAGCCCTGGCCACCGGAAACGCAGCAACCCGGGGGGCGCTGAGTGCAGGTTCTACGGTTCTGAATGCGCTCGCCCCCAGCTTGATGCCGAAGGTGGACGCGAAAACGCCGCTGCCTCTCCCCGCTCCACCGGTGCCAACGCCTAAGGGCGACGGCCTACGTGAAGTCGTCTACTTCCCCAGCTGCGTTTCCCGGATCTTCGGCGCGCTGCCCGGTGAATCCGAACTTTCCACGATGGAAGCAACCCTGCGATGCCTCGAAGCCGCGGGCTACCGTGTATCCATTCCGGAACGTATCGACGGACTCTGCTGTGGTCTCGCCTTCTCCAGCAAGTCTCAACAGGAAGCCGCCGATGCCTCGATGCAGGTCACCCAGCAGGCTCTGGCCGATCTCACCCGTGGGGGCAAGCTCCTGGTGGTGACCGACGCCTCACCGTGCGCTCTGACCTTCGCGGAACACGGAGAGAAGAAGGGCATCCACGTTCTCGACTTCGTTCAGTTCTGGGCGCAAGAAGTACTCACCCGAAAGGATTCGCCTCAGGGCGTGCTCCCCGGTCGAGCCATCCTTCATCCGACCTGTTCGCTTACCAAGCTGGGCGCGGTTGAGGACTTGAAGGCGGTCGCCGCCGCTCACGCGGAGGACGCGGTCGTGCCTCTGCGCGCGGCCTGCTGCGGTTTCGCGGGCAACCAGGGATTCGTCCGACCGGAGATCACCGAAGGAGCCACCCGAGCTGAAACGGAGGACGTACGCGCCCTGGTTGGCGAGAACGCGACCGCGTATTCCACCTGCCGCACCTGCGAAATCGGAATGACCCGGGCCACCGGCCTGAGCTACGTCTCCGCGGCCCACCTCGTATACCGCGCCCTCGGCTTGAAAGGCAGGTAGGCCATGGACGCTTTCCTCGACTTCATCCTCGCCCGGAATCCAGTAGCCGTGATCCTGCTGCTGATGCTGGTGTCGGCGCTCGAGAACATCTTCCCTCCGGTGCCGGCGGATGTGGCCACGGCACTTGGAGCCTTCTGGGCCATTCATGCAGGAATCTCGCCGATCCTTGTCGGCCTGCTGTGCTTCTTCGCCAACCAGCTCTCGGCCTTTGGCGTCTACTTCTGGGCGCGGGCGAAGGGAAAGGCGCTGCTGCAATCGCCCACCTTCCAATCTCTCCTGCCCGCCGAGATGCAGCCGGTGGTCCACGGTCACATCGAGCGCTTTGGGAGTATGGGCGTCTTCCTGAGCCGGTTTCTCCCCGGACTCCGCGCCGGTGTCCTCCCTTTCGCGGCCGTCAACGGCCTGTCGCCTATGAAGGCTCTGGGGCCCGCGGCCCTCGCGTCGCTGATCTGGTACTCGGCCCTTGTCTTCGCCGGCTCGGCTCTGGGCCTCGCCTACGATGAGGTGAAGAGCACGGTGGCGAGGGTGACGGGTGCTTTGGGTGTGTTGGGCTTCGCCATCGCGGCGATCGGCCTGTACCTGCTGTGGCGCGCGGGAAAGAAGGCCCGACCAAAACCCTGACCACGGGTCGGCCAGACGACCACCAGCGCCCGCTACCCCTTGGCTTTGAGTCCGGCCACGGCCTTCTGGATTCGCGCCTGCGTGCCTTCCGAGAACCAGCCGTCCAGGAACTCATCGAGGAGCGCGGTCTCGCGGTCTCGCATCGAGGCCACGGTGGCGCCACGGAGATACCCCTTGGTGACGCCGAAGGCGAAGGCATCCTTCTCCGCGAACTCGGCGAGCCGTTCCGCGACCGTGGCTTCGAATGTCTCGGCCTCCACGATCTCGTGGGCAAGGCCGGAGGTCACCGCAGCCTCGCCTTCGAAGTTGCGTCCGAGCAGAGCCACCGCGGCATGCGCGAACGCCGGAGCCGCCGTCCGGAGCAACATCACTGCCGACCAGGGGAGGGGCACTCCCACCTTCACTTCATTCAGGCCCATCTGGGCGCCCCGCTTGACCACGCGCCAGTCGGCGGTGAGGGCGAGAAGACATCCGCCCGCCACCGCCGCGCCGTTCACCGCGGCCACCACCGGCTTCTTGAGCGCGAAGAGGTCGGTCATGAGGGTCGAGAAATCCAGCATGAAGGCGCCCATCTCGGTGCGACCGACCTCGGAAAGCGACACCAGGTCGAGACCGGGACAGAAGAGCTTGGGATGAGCGGAGGCGAGCAGAATCGCTCTCACCGAGGGATCTCCACCCACGGTGCGCAGGGCGGACGAGAGATCCGCCACCAGCTTCTCGCTCATCGCATTTCCGCGAGGTCCGGCCAGACGGATCGCGCCAATGCCGTCCTTGATTTCAATCTGAACTGTGCTCATAACGACGGTGTTCCCCTCGGCTAAACGAGATCGGCGGCCATCGCCATGACGTGGAAACCACTGTCCACATGCAGCACTTCGCCGGTGATGCCGCGCGACATGTTCGACACCAGAAACAGGCCCGCGTCTCCGACTTCTTCCTGGTCGGTCGCCCTCCGCAGGGGCGCGTGCTGCCGGTAGTAGTCGATCATCTTGGACAAGCCGCCCACTCCGGCGGCGGCCAGGGTCTTGATGGGGCCCGCGGAAATCGCATTCACGCGAATGCCCTGGGGGCCGAGGTCGGCGGCCAGATAGCGAACCGACATCTCCAACGCCGCCTTGGCCACACCCATCACGTTGTAGTGCGGCACCACCCGCTCGCCCCCGAGGTACGACAACGTGACGATGGAACCGGCCCGGCCTTCCATCAGAGGTGCCGTGGCTCGGGCCACCGCGGTGAGCGAGTAGGAGGAGATGTCCTGCGCGATGCGATAGCCCTCGCGCGAGGTGTTGAGAAACTGGCCGGTGAGTTCTTCACGCTGGGCAAACGCCACCGAATGGATCACGAAGTCGAGAGAGCCAAAATCCGTCTTGACGCTCTGAGCCAGAGCCGCGATGTCCTCGTCCTTGCTGACATCGCAAGGGTAGAGAACCGGGTCCTTGAGGTCCTTGGAAAGATCGTCGACGTTCTCCTTCAGCCGCTCGCCCTGATAGGTGAGGGCGAGGCGCGCGCCCTCGCGGGCGCAGGCCCGGGCGATGCCCCAGGCGATGGAGCGCTTGTTGGCGACGCCGAGAATGAGACCGTTTTTTCCTTCGAGCAACATGGGGGCCTTCCTGGGTTTGAGCCGTTGAGCTTAGCGGATGCGCCGGCCCTTGAACGGACCGGACCTTGTGGTCAGTCCCGGCGCAGCGCTTCGATGGGATCGACCGAAGCCGCTCGCGCGGCCGGGACGTAGCCCGCGATCAGGCCCACCACCACCGAAACCGCCACCCCGGCGAGGGCGGCCGTCCAGGGCGGCCGCGCGTCGTAGCGCGGCAACACCAGGGTGACCAGGAAGCCGATGCCCAGCGCGACCAGAACGCCGAGGATTCCGCCCATCCCGGACAACACCCCCGCTTCGATCAGAAACTGACGCCGCACCGAACCCTGGGTGGCGCCGAGCGCCCGTCGGATCCCGATCTCGCGGGTTCTCTCGGTGACGCTGATGATCATCACGTTGCCGATGCCGATGGCTCCAATGAACAGGCTGATGCCGGCGAGGGCAATGGTCGCCGCCCCAATCGCGTTGCCCACCTGATTGAAGACGGCGATGACCTGATCGGGAGAGGTCAGATTGAAGTCATTGGGCGAACCTTGGGCCAGACCTCGAAGCCGTCGCAGAATCGTCTCCGCATCCTGCCGGGCTTCCGCCCGACGCCCATCTTTGGTCTTCAAATAGAAGACAACGTTCCGAGCATCGGGAAAGAGGGACTGGACCGTGCGGATGGGCATCGAGATCACGTTGTCCTGCCGGTTCTCTCCGAAGACCCCGCCGGGCCGAGGAGCCACCGCGCCGATCACCGTGAACGAGACGCCGCTCACCCGCACCTCCTTGCCCAGCACGGAAAGGCCGGGGAACAACGATGCGCGAACGCTGGCTCCGAGGATGGCCACTCGTGCGCCCGTCTCCTCCTCGATGGGGGTAAAGAGGCGCCCTTCGGTCAGGGCCACATCAATGACCCGGAATGTCCGGGCCGCCGAGCCTTCAGCGAAACAAGTGTCGTTGTCGAGACGACCAGCACTCGCCACCAGCGGCCGGCCGTTCACAACGGCGGGCACAATGAGCTGCACTCCCACCTCCTCGATGTTCGGCGAGAGACGTTTGACCACGTCGGCGAAGCCGATCTCGAAAGGCCGGCGATTTGCTTCCTTGTCGCTGGGAGGCGAATAGGGATCCTGGGAAAGGTGAAAAGCGAGGAGGTTACTGGTGCCGAGACCTTCGAACAACGCCGCCACCTGCTTCTTGGCGTTCGAGAGTACGGAGGTGATGAGCACGACCGTAACAATCCCGATGACAATGCCCGCGATGGCGAGGAGGGAGCGCACTCCGTTGGCGAGAAGGGAGTCAATGGCAAAGCCGAAGGCCATCCGATCGGACGCGGCCAGCAACGAGAGTCGGGGCTTCGGCTTGAAGTTCATCGAGGGGTTCTAGTCGGCCCGAAGGGAAGTCAGGACGTCGGCCCGCGCGGCGCGCAACGCGGGCAAGGCGCCGGAGAGAAGGCCGGCGCAGGCGGCCATGAAGAGACTGCGCGCCAGGGTCGCGGGGGCGAGGGAGAGGGGCAGGCTCAAAACCGCCGAGGCGACACTGGCCAGGGCGGCCACGAAAGCAAGACCGGCCATGGCCCCGATCACGCTTACGATGAACGACTCGGCCAGGACTTCCGCGCTGACGTTCGACTTGCGTGCGCCCACCGCCCGACGTATCCCGATCTCCCGGGTTCGCTGCGCCACCGAAACCAGGGTGGTATTGGTGATCACCACGAAAGCGGCGAGCAGAGAGGCCAGAGAAATGGGAAGAGAGGCGGCAGTGAGCGACCGCGAAAGACTGAACACGAAATTCCGCGCGGCATCCGGGGTCACCAGATCGAAGGTGTCCTCCTGACTCGGGTACAGGTTCCGGCGGGCGCGCAGGCTCGCTCGCGCGCGGTCTTCGGCGTGAACCGTCTCTCCCTCCTTCTGCGATTTCGCGAAGATCTGAAGACTCGGGGCCGGACCGAAGGCCCGTTCGTAAGCGCCGAGGGGGATCCACACGTAGCGGTCCTGACTCTGGCCGCCCAACTGCCCAAGGCCCTCCTGGACGCCGATGACCTTGAAGGCGCGGCCGGCGATTCTGAGCGTGCCGCCGAGAGCGCGGCCGCTGGGGAAACAAGCCTTCAGAATCTCATCGCCGATGACGGCCACGGACTCGGCCCGCCGCGACTCGTCTTCACCGAAGAACCGCCCTTGCGCGATGGCCATCTCCTGGATCCGGGTGATGGCCTCGGTGGTGCCGGTCACCGGCACCGATTCGAGTTTTCCCTCGATCGAGGAGACATCGACGATCCGCTGGGCGGAGGGCGCGTAGGCGACCACGTCTCCGCCGAACTCATCGAGAAAGTGTGAGTCGGTTCGCGAGATACCGATGTTTCGTTGGAGCTTCCGAGCCAACTCCCGCCGACCCAGCCGTCCGCGTGGCCCGACCCTGGCCACGGTAAAGACGTCGCTTCCTATACTGCGGGCGGTGGCGCGGGCCGCGAACGTCTCCAGAACCTCGAGGCCGGTAGAGATGCCGGCCAGTGCGGTGACCGCCGCGGCCATGGCCAGGGCGCCTAGAAACGAGCGCAGCCGATACTCGCGAACCACCGCGAAGGCCTGGGAGAAAGATTCGCGGATCAGGAAACGGGCGGAGGGCGTGTCAGACTCTTTGCGCATACAGCTGCGGTGAATCCTACCAAAGCGGGCGGCGCGCTCAACTATTTTGTATAGTATTTGAACATGTTACGGAAAGCCCTCTTTTTTCTCGCCGTCCTGGGTCTGATCGCCTTTGTTGTGAATTCCCGGCGGCCGCGGGGCACCGTGGTCGACACCACCCTGGTGGCCAAGCGCGAAACTCTCCGGTCCTACGTGACCGCCTCGGGCGAGATCGTGGCCAAACGCTACGCTGACATCGGCGCGTCGGTGATGGGCCGGGTAATCAGCCTCCGGGTCAAAGAAGGCGACCGGGTGATGGCCGGTCAGGTTCTGGCCCGCCTCGACCCGGTGCGCGCCGCCTCGGATGTCGAAGCCTCGCAGTCTGCAGTGCGCGCGCTCGGCGATGATCTCAAGGCCGCCGAGGCTCGGCTCATCGAAACGAAACTGACGGCCGACCGCAACGCCTCTCTGGTCGAGCAGGGCCTTCTGCCCAGGGCCCAGAGTGACGCCTCGAAGGCCGCTCTCGATGCCTTGAAAGCGCAGGTCGAAGCAATCAAGAGCCGGATCGACCAGGCAAGCGCCCAGCTGCGCGGAGCGCGCGACGTTCTGGCCAAGACTTCGGTGGTGGCGCCCATGGACGGCATCGTGACCCGCCTTCAGGTGCGCGAAGGCGAGATGGTGGTGATTGGTCTCCAGAACCAACCCGGCACCACCCTGATGCGCCTGGTGGGGACATCGGGGCTCAACGCGGAGTTGAAGGTGGCCGAGGCCGACGCGCTGCGCCTGAAGGTGGGGCAGACCGCGCGGGTCACCCTCGACGCCCTTCAAGGCCGCGAGTTCGCCGGTGTGGTTTCGGAAATCGGAGCGTCGTCGCTTCCCCCTGTCTCCGCGCAGGCCGCTTCGGCTCGCGAGTTCCGGGTGGTGGTGTCGCTCAATGACAACGACGGCACCCTGCGCCCCGGCATCTCCTGTGACGCCCAGATTCTGGCCGCGGAGAAGAACGGTGTCCTGACCGCTCCGCTGCAGGCCGTGGTGACGCGCGACCTGGCCGATCGCGAAGAGACGGGCGTATTCCTGGTCAGGGACAGCCGTGCGGTTTTCACCAGGGTCTCGCTCGGTCTTATCTCCGGCCTCGACGTGGAAATCAGCGGGGCGAGCGCGGGCGCGGAGATCGTCCTCGGTCCCCTTGCCACCTTGAGAGCGCTGAAGGACGGCGAGCTGGTCCGGAAGTCGCGCTAGAAGTCCTCCCCCTCGGGCCTCGGAATAAGATCCCCCCCATGCCCCCGATTGAGTTCACCCAGAACCACCAGGATCTCTCCACCGATGTCGGTTTTCAGTTCAAATTCTTCTGCGAAAGATGCGGCGACGGCTTCATGTCGACCTTCGATCGAAACATGCTGGGAACCGCGGGCGGCCTGCTCCGAAGCGCGAGCGGCCTTCTCGGCGACATGTTCGGGCGGGCAGCGGACAGTGCTTATGAAATCCAGCGCGCGGTGGGCGGCGCCGCCCATGACGCGGCCCTGAAGGCCGCGGTCGAAGAGATAAAGCCTCTCTTCAAGAAGTGCCGGCGATGCGGCAACTGGCTTTGCGAAAAGACCTGCTGGAATGGCAAGGCGGACATGTGCAAGAACTGCGCGCCGGTGGCCGAGGAGGAGGAGACATCCCTCCGCGCCGCCTCGGTGACCACCCAGGTCTCGAACGACGTCGCGGTGGAAGAAGAGGCGCGGCTCGCGGCGAAGACGAAAGCGGTGCAGGCGCCTTGTCCCAAGTGCGGGGCGGCCACCCTCGGACAAAAGTTCTGCCCGGACTGCGGAGAAAAGATCGAGACCGCGCGCTTCTGCGAGGGATGTGGCAAGAAGCTTGCCCCAAGAGCGAAGTTCTGCGGCGACTGCGGAAACAAGGTTACGGCCTAGCTGAAGGGGTCCCCGTTCGTCGGATGCCCTGGTACAAAAGCCATCCCACCGGTCCGAACATGAAAGTCAGGAACAGGCACGGAAGGACGAGCAGGTGCCAGACCCCTCGCGCGCGGGCGTCCTGCACTTCCCAGGCGCCCACGAGCAGATCGAAGGCGAGGTAGTGCACCCATCCGGCAAGCAGGAGCCAGGGGTTACTGAAGAGCAGGGCCACCCCGTCGAGCGAGGAGAAGGAACCGGGACCTCCCCAGTTCGAGACGATGAGCGCCGCATAGACCATGGCAGGGACGGCCGGGACGGCCCATCCGGCGATGGTCTTTGCCACCCACGGCTGCCGGGGCAGCGCGGCAAGAGCGACCCAGGCGAGCAGCGCAATCAGGTTCACGACCGGGAAGATCTGCGGGGGCGTCACCGCAGGCCTCCTTCCACCGCCGGAACCGCCGCGGTGAACGCGACCAGAGGAACCCCGCGCAGCGCCTGGTTCAAGAGGAATGCGAACAACAGCCCGTAAGCCACGGAAGCCGCCACCACGAGGGAGGCCCGCTGGGGACGAGGCCTTTGTCGAAGGAGGAAGGCGAAGAGGGGAAGCGCCTGGATCGCATGGAGCCCGAAGAAGTGAGGCACGCGCAGATCGCCCTTGACCGTGCTCCAGCCGACGCCGGGCAGGCCCGCTCCGCCGTCCTCCCCGCCCACGGTGTGCGCGCCGACGGTGGTCAGACGCCCCGTGACCCGGGCCTCTTGGAGTTGAGCCGCGGTTGGGCGCGACGTCATGATGCCTCCCACCAATGCGCCCAAGATGGTCAGGGTCATACCCGCGCGGAGCGCCCATCCCATCGCGCGATCTTCGAAACGCTGCCGCCAAAGCGCAGCCGCGACCGCGATGGTCGACAGGGTCTGCGCGAAGATGGCGACGCCCATGATGCCGAACAGCGCCGCATCGAGGGCGGTGCCGACGTTGAAGTGGCTGGTGGTGCCTCGCGCGGCCTGAACCGCGACGATCGCAACCTCGATCAGCATCACCGCGGCGGTCAGGCGCCCCACGATGCGGCGCGTCCTCGGCCACGCGGGCAAGTGGGTGAATACCCAGGCCAGGGTGAGCGAGTAGATCGCCGCCGAAATCGCGAACTTGGCCGGCTTCAGCCAGACCGGCGCGCCCAGCAGGGTGCGCGGATCCAGCGCCATCCCCGTCCCAAAGGCCGCGAACACCGGCAGCAGAAACAGTCCGGCGCCCACCAGAAGCGGATCGGACCGCCATAGACCCCCGATGAGGCTTTTCGCCCTCTCGATCACCGTCTGGGCTCGGGCGAGCCCGTGAACCGGGGCTCCGGGGAGCGCATTCTTCTGAGTCACAGCTTTCATGTCGATTCTTTCTCCCGCGCCTTTTGCGGCGCAATGTTGTCGTTGTCAACATGAATATATCTTTCAATGTTGACACTGTCAACACCAAAGATCAGAATGCCGGAGTGCCGGTCCTGAAATCGAAGAGCGCCGCCCGCGGGAAGACGCACCCGTATCACCACGGCGACCTGCCGAGGGCCCTGCTCGCGGAAGCGGTGCGGACCATAGATCGGCGAGGTGTCGAGGCGGTGACCCTGCGCGGAGTTGGCGAAAAGCTCGGGGTCTCGCGGACCGCGCTCTACCGGCATTTTGCGAACAAGGAGGCGCTTCTCGGCGCGGTAGCCAAAGACGGATTCCGGAAGCTCACGAATGAGCTCCTCGCGTCCTGGGACAAAGGGGGGCGAGGGCGTCCCGGTTTCGTGGCCATGGGCTCCGCCTATGTCCGATTTGCGGTGCGGCATCCGTCTCACTACCGGGTCATGTTCGGAGGCGTTCTCAAGTCGAGCGGCGCCGCCCTGCCTCCAGATGATCCGAGCATCGATGCCTTCGGCGTACTGGTGGCCGCGCTGATCGAGATGCAGGAAAAGGATCTGGTCCGCCCCGACGAGCCCCAGCAGCAGGCCCTCTTCGTCTGGTCCGTCGTCCACGGTGTCGCCATGCTCGCCCTCGACGGCATTCTTCCGACCCCGCACGAAATCGACGCGCTCAGCGGCTTCGCCAACGAACGGTTGTGGACAGGGATCGTGCGCCCTTCGGCCCTTTCTGCGAAGCCGTGAGAGAATAGAGGCTCAAGGATCCGATTTCGACACGTCGTTCATCGCGAAATCGCCGGTCCAAGGCCGCTTTTTGAGGCGATAGGGACGTATTCGTTTCCGCTCGCGGCCACAACCTATCCGGGCGAATGCCCCAAAAGTCAGGACCTTTCACTCCCTATGCCGTTTGCCAAATATGGTTTCTCCGCAGAATTGCTGCGCGGAATCAAAGAACTCGGGTTCAAGAACCCCACCCCCATTCAGGAGCAGGCCATCCCGCCCGCGGTTCTTGGCAAGGACGTTCTCGCCTGCACCATGACCGGCAGCGGGAAGAGCGCCGCCTTCGGCCTTCCCCTGATTCACCGCCTGGGCAAGTCGAAGGGCATGATCCGCGCCCTGATCCTCACTCCCACTCGTGAGCTGGCGGCCCAGGTCGACGAGCATCTCAACGCGCTCGCCGTCCACACTCCCATTTCGAGCGCCGCGATCTATGGGGGCGTGGGCATGGGCGCGCAGGAGCACGCTCTTCGCCGCGGCACCGACGTCATCGTGGCCACCCCCGGCCGTCTCCTCGATCACATGCGCCATTCGTACGCGAACTTCAAGAACATCGAAGTGCTGGTTCTGGACGAGGCCGATCGCATGCTCGACATGGGGTTCCTGCCCGACATCCGTCGCATCCTCAAGTACCTTCCCACCAAGCGCCAGACTCTCTTCTTCTCCGCCACCATGCCCGCTGAGATCGCCAAACTCTCGCGCGAGATGCTCCACGATCCCTTCTCCATCAGCGTGGAACGGCAATCGGGGCCCGCGGTCGGCATCACCCAGGCGGCTTATCCGGTAGCTCAACACCTGAAGCCGGTCCTTCTGACCGAGCTGATGAGGCGAGGCATCATCCGCAGCGTCATTGTCTTCACCCGGACCAAGTCGCGCGCGAACCGGCTGGCCGACTATCTCGTTCGCATGGGCGTTTCCTCCGGGCGCATTCACGGCGACCGCTCGCAGTCCCAGCGAACCGAAACGATGCGTCGTTTCAAGGAAGGCAAGTTCAGCGTCCTCGTGGCCACCGACATCGCGGCTCGCGGCATCGACGTCGAAGCCCTCTCCCACGTCATCAATTTCGACATTCCGCCCACCCACGAGGACTACATCCACCGGGTCGGCCGGACTGGCCGGAATCAGACCCAGGGAGATGCCTTCGCTTTCGTCTCGCCCGAGGAAGAAGGGGCCTTGCGCGCCATCGAGCGCGCCATCGGCAACCGCATGCCGCGCGTGACCCTGCCCGACTTCGACTACGAGGCTGGACGTCCGGCCGTTCCCGAGGCGGCGAAGTTCCGCGGCGATCGGGAGGGCGGCGGGCGTGGACGTTCCTCGAGCCCCAAGCCCTACACGCGCTTCGGCGCGAATCGTGGCGGTCAGGGAGCGTCGGGTGGACGTGGAGGCCAGGGCGGACAACGCCCGCAAAGCCGTCCGCACGACGATCACGCTCGACCCGCGCGCGCACA
The DNA here is from genome assembly GCA_031362685.1 of Vicinamibacteria bacterium. Taxonomy (GTDB): domain Bacteria; phylum Acidobacteriota; class Vicinamibacteria; order Fen-336; family JAGNNV01; genus JAGNNV01. The sequence goes on from JANLSZ010000274.1 coordinate 11,660, forward strand.
AGTTGTGGGTTCGGGGATCCGAATCGACAGCGGTGAGCGTTCATCCGGACCGAGGGCGGGAGCGGACCGATTCGCCCAGGCAGCCGCCACCAACAGCCGTCAGGCTCTGCGCGGAGCAGAGGCGACGCGCAGCGTGCGGGCCGAAGGTGAGGGAGCGGGCTTCTCTCGGCCGCGGCGCGATGGCGGCAGTTCATTTAGTGCGGGAAAGCGAAAGCCCTTTCGGCGGACTTAGCTCACCGCAACCCCGGGGCGCTCGGGGCCCCGAATCTCGCGGTTCACCGTTAGACTCTCTTCAGGATGAAGATAAAAACCGCCCTTCGACGCCTTTCCTGCCTCGCTCCGGTTCTGGTTCTGGGCGTTCTGGCCTCCCCGGCCGGCGCGCAGCCGCAAAAACAGGCGCCGATCACCGGTGACATTCTGGTCCGTACGGAATGGAACGAGGACTTCTTCACCACACCCGATCCGGTCCCTTCGAGCCGCACGCTGTTCCGGCTCCGCCCGCGCTTCGAGGTGGATACCAAGGTCCTCCGCATGGGCCTGGGCGCCGACATCAACTATTCGCCGAAAAACAATCTCGAGCCAGAGGACATTCCTCTCCCCCTCACCCTGATCCGGGACAACTATGACTCGCGCAGCATCCGGCTGGACATCGCGTATCTCGGCCTGAACATCTCATCGGCCATCAAGCTGGATGCCGGTCGTATGAAGATGCCATTCCGGCTCACCGACATGATCTGGGATCGGGACCTCCGGATTCAGGGAGGTTCGCTGGTCTGGACCCTTTTCCAGGGACCCACCGAGGAGCCTACGGTGAGGGCCTCCGGCGTCTACTCGCGGGGCAGTCACGTGTTCGTCGACTCCAAAGACCCCGAAGGGTCAAGCCTGGGCGACGGCGCCACCATGACCGGCGGCTCTCTCGACATCGGGTTCGGGTCGGGAAAGAGACTGGATCTTAGCGGCAGCTATATGGTCTTCGACGACTTGCGGTTCCTGGAGCCAAAGATCCGGCGTCAGAACACGCGGGTGGCGGGCCTCCTGGTCAAAGAGTATGAGGTGATCGATATCGCGCTGCGTCTGCGAACCAACTCGCCGATGCCCATTCAGGTCGTGGCGGACTGGGCGCACAATCAAAAGTCGCAGAACCTGAACAATGGGTTCTGGACCTCGGTGGTGCTGGGCTCCCTTAGCGAAACGAAGTTCAAGACCGAATACACATACGCGAAAGTGGACAGGGACGTGACGGTGGCGGCCCACGCGGGTGACGATTTCATCTGGGGCACCGGCTGGCTTGGACATCGCGCCGAGCTCGCCTTCGCGAAATCACCCAAGGCATCGTTCCACATCATCGGTCAGATGCAGCAGTTCAAGGACTCAGCGAACCTGGCCGAGCGATCGCATTGGGTGAAGCGTCTTCGGCTCGAAGCGCGAACGAATTTCTAGCGCGGGCGGGCAGACCTATCGCGCGATGCCGAGAAGGTCGGAGAGGCCTTCGGGCTCGCGGTCGAACTGGATTCCGGTCTGGTACGAGAGACCCTCGAGGCGCGACCACATCACAATGCCCGCGCCGTTGACGGAAAGAACCGGCTCATCCGCCATTCGGAACTCGACGCGCACCGACACCTTCGTTTCGCGCGGGAGGTCCTCGCCGGTGCGTAGTCGACAACCCAGACGCGAGAGATCCATGGCCGTGGCCGGACGCCATTCACCGGGAGTGGACGCGTACGAAACGCTCAATCGGCAGGCGATCCGCGCGGTGATGCGCCGGTTCGGACGCTTGATCGACCCGGTGGTGGTGGGCTTGGGATTCCCTGGGGCCGCAGGCTTCAACGCCATAGTTTTGTTCTGAATGACCGGTGACTTGGAAAACGGGAGGATTGATAGTTTAGCCCAAGGGGGCCCCGGGACCGAGCCTCGTCACACTTTTCCACCTACCGGGCGCGGAGACTGTGGGGACGAAATCCAACCCCCGCCGCGCCGCCCTTCAAAGAGGAGGTCCGCACGCGGGAAACGGCTAGAATACAGGGCTTGTTTATGAGGTTGCGCCCCCTTGCCCTTTTCGCCGGAGTCGGTCTGATGGGCCTGCTTCCCGCCTGCGGCAAGGGCGCGGCCCCCACCGGGCCCACGAGTCTGCCCGCCCCTACACCGGTGCAAAACACCCACGCCGTCTCGTTCACCGCGTTTCTCGATGAGAACGGCAACGGCGCCCTCGAATCGAATGAACTGACCCGAATCCCGAACATCGAGCTCGTGGCTGGTTCGGCCAGGGGCCGCACCTCAACCCTCACCGGACAGGCCACGCTTCAGGTCCCGGATGGAACGCAGACCCTGGATGTGACGGCTTCGTCCCTGCCTCCCTTCTTCCGTCCGCCGGCGGCCGGTACCGTCACCATTCCCACGAGCGGGACGGCGAACGTGCCCATCACCCTGTCCACCGGTTCCAATCGCCCGATGGTCTTCATGGGGTTCGGCGACAGCATCACCAACGGCGAGCCCGAAGTGCCTGACGGGAACGGTTACCGCGGGTTCCTCCAGAGCATGCTGAGGGCGCACTTCGCGACCGGAGAGATTGCGAACGAGGGCCTCGACGGCACGAACTCGGACAAGGGCGCGGCCCGGATCGGCGCCAGCCTGTCGCGGGTCCGGCCCTCATTCACCTTGGTCCTCTATGGAACCAACGACTGGAACCAGTGCAACGAGCCGCCCTCCTGCGTCACCGTTCCCAGTCTGAGGTCGATGGTGCAGCAGATCAAGAGCGGCGGCGGTCATGCCTTCGTCGGAGCCATCCTTCCCGTAAACGTCGGGTACGACAATCGGACTCCCCCTTCGCGCCAGGATTGGGTGATCCAGATGAACGCGCTGATCAAACAGATGGCCGACGAGGAAGGCGCGGTCTACGTGGACTTGTACGGCGCGTTCGCCCGTTCGGGCCTCTCCGGCTCCGCCCTCTACGTGGATCATCTGCACCCGACCGAGCCGGGCTACCGGATCATGGCCCAGACCTGGTTCGACGCCATCACGAAGGCGTATTCCAAAATCCTCTCCGAGTACTGACGAGTTCGTTCGGCGGGGACCCGCCTACGGGCGGCAGGAAGCGCCCCGGCACCCTTTAAGAGCGGCGACGCGGGCGCTCAATCGGGACAGCGTGGACGACGGCGCCTGGCGCGCGAGATTGCTGAGCTGCAAGGGGTCGGTGCGCACATCGTAGTACTCGTTCTCGAAGTTGTCGTATTCCACATACAGCTCGGTCTGGGTTCGAACGCCGTAGTACGCGGGGATTCGAATGGGGAGCCCCGCGCCTCCGGGGTGCTCGATCAGCATCTCCTGCCGCCACGCGGCTAGCGCCGGCGGAGTCGCGGAGAGCAGGGGGGCTAGAGACATGCCATCCACCGATGAAGGGATCACCGCCCCGGCCAGGGCGAGGAAAGTGGGCGCCAGGTCGACCAGGCCCGAGAGATGGTCGATGGTGCGGCCGGCCGGCACGCCCGGACCACGCACATAAAACGGCATTCGGATGGATTCCTCGTAGGGAGTGTTCTTCCCCCCGCGGAGGCGGTGTTCGCCACGATGAAGGCCGTTGTCGGAAGTGAAGAAGACGTAGGTGTTGGAGCTTTCACCCAACTGGTCCAGGGTTACGAAAAGCGCGTCCACCGCCTCTTCGACCGCCAGCAAGGCCTGGAGGGAACCCTGATAGTCGGCATCGATCTCCGCGATGGTGGGGGCGTCGATGGGGGGAGTCTGGTCCTGGAGCCAGCGGGGCTTGTCCGACATGTCGGCTTCGTTGAACGAGAGTCCCCGCGGCGCCGTAGCTCCTGGATAAGCGGCGAGGTGCCGAGCCGCCGGAGCGGTGGGCGTGTGGGGCGCGCCCAGGCTGAGGAAAGCGAAGAAGGGCTGCGCGTCGTTGGTTTCGGCGCTGAGCAGGAACGACTGCATGCGGGCGGAAAGAATATCCGCCTGATAGCCGTTGGTCGCCGAGGTGTAGCGATTGAGGATACCGTTCTCGTTCAGCGTGTAGAGATCGTTGTTCGCCTCTCGATCCGACATCACCACCCGCCAGTCGTCCCATCCCGCAGGGATGAAGGTCTCCAAGTAGCCGGGGGAGCCGTTGTTGGGATAGTCGTTCTGGTACTTCCCGAAGATGCCGGTCTTGTAGCCGGCCGCCTTGAGCCAGGGGCCGATGTTGTTGGTGTCATACCCGCCGGCAGCCCAGGCGGCGTAGCCGGCTTCGCTCCCCACGTTCCCGGTGACCCGCGTGTTGTGGCTGAACTGGCCGGCGAGGATGTTGGACCGCGAGGGGCCGCACAGGGGTGTGTTGGCGAACGCGCTGGTGAAGCGAAGACCCCGGTCGATGAAATTCGCGCGGATACGCGGCATGCTCGAGGTCATGGCTTCCTCGCCGTCGTCGAGAAGGACAAAGACGATGTTGGGCCGGGCGGCGGCCGGAGTCGCGGTCACGGTCGGCGAGGGCGAGGGGCCGGAGGGCGACGTCAGTCCCGAACCTCCGCAGGCTGCGCCCAGGGAGCCGGAAAACAGCGCAAATACGAGATTCCTTTGGACGTGCACCGGATGGATCGTAGCGCACCGACCCTCGTTGAGATGCAGCGCGCGAGGTCGCAGTCGCGCTCCTTCTTCTGCAAAGCCAGTATGATCGGCGACACAATCGAGGCGGCCTCCGACTCCGAGTTCTCCCAGTCAGGTTCATGGCGATCGCCGTCGAATCAAATAACGAGGTACCTTCCCATGAGCGATCAGTTTCAGGAAGTGAGTTCCAAGGGATGGCTGGCCAGAATTGGCGAGTCCATCAAGGGTCTTCTATTCGGGGGTCTTCTGTTCCTGGGGGCGTTCCCTCTCCTGTGGTGGAACGAGGGCCGGGCGGTGCAGACCTACAAGAGTCTGCAGGAGGGCAGGGGCGCCTTGGTATCGGTCACCGCCGACCGGGTGGATCCGACGAACGAGTCGCGCCTGGTCCATCTGAGCGGACACGCCGCGCCGGCGGGAACACTAACCGACCCTGTCTTCGGTGTTACCGAGCCGGCCATACGGCTCCGGCGCGAGGCGAAGACCTATCAGTGGGTCGAGGAAAAGAAGAGCGAGACCCGCAAGAAACTTGGGGGCGGCGAGGAGACGGTCACGACCTACTCCTACTCCAAGGACTGGCGGGACAGCAAGATCGACTCGGCAGATTTCAAGGAGCCCTCCGGCCACGAGAACCCCGGCAGCCTCGCGGTGGAGAGCAGCTCCTGGCAGGCAAGCGACGTTCGGGTCGGCGCCTTCCAGCTGTCGGACGGCCTCATCGGCGGCATCCGCGGCGCGGTTGATGTTCCAGCTTCCCAGGAGACGATCAAGGCCATCACTGGAAACCTCAAGGACCGGACGCGGCTCCACGGGAACGAGCTCTACATCGGACGCGATCCTGCCTCGCCCGCGGTGGGAGATGTTCGGATTGCCTTCACCAAGGTCCCTCCGGGCGATGTGAGCGTGATCGGCAAGCAGACCGCCGGGCGCCTCGGGCCTTACCAGACGATGGCGGGGGACGCGCTCGAAATGATTCAGACCGGGATCGCCCCGGCCGATGCCATGTTCGCAAGCGCGGAGCAGGCCAACACTCTCTTGACCTGGGCGCTGCGGCTGGGTGGCTTCCTCCTGATGGCGTTTGGGATCGCCCTCCTGCTCCGGCCGATCCGCGTGCTCGCCGATGTCGTGCCTCTGTTCGGCACGATCGTCGGCATGGGTCTGGGACTGATCGCCTTCGGGGTGGCCGCACCCCTGTCGCTGATGACCATCGCCCTGGCCTGGGTCGCGCATCGGCCGGTCCTCGGGATCAGTCTCATTCTGGTGGCCTGCGCCATTTTTGGATGGCTGGTGGCGCGTGTCCTTCAAAAGCGCCGCGCCTCGTCGGGAATCGGCACGGCGATGAGGACAAGCTGATCGCCCCGTTCGAACCGTGAACGACTCTCGCGGTAGCGAGCGTTAGATCCGGAAGCCGGGGCCCGAAGGGATCAGGCCAGCCTCGCATAAAGCTCGGGTCATCACGCTCGCATTGAGGGGGGCTTCCGTGTTCTCGTGGCCGATGATGCGGAGCGCTCGTCGGCGCATCCATGATGCGATGGCGTGGCCACTCAGCTGGCCAAGACGATCGTTCTCCCCGGGAGCCTCGGGAAGGTGGACGATCGCGCGGGCGCCATCGCCAAAGAGAAGGGCCGTCAGTTCTCCGTCCGCGATGACCACGTGGGCGCGGGCTCGCCTCTCGCCCTGACCTTCGCACCAGGCAGGCCAGGGCAGCGTCACGCCGAAGGGATTGCTCGGGTCGGTGGCGGCAAGGACCACGGCGACTTCACCCGGCCCGGCCGCCTTGAGTTCGCGCATGCGATCCACGGCCGCGGGGTCGGCGAACTGAAGCGCGCCCGGGCCCTCGATAAAATAGCCACGCCGAACCTGTCCTCTCTCTTCGAGCGCTCTCAGGATGGAGTAGACCGCGCTGAAGCCGCCTTCTCTGGCCTCCGCGGCGATGGCCTCGCGGGTGAGGATGCCGTGCCGGCAGAGCCATTGTTCCAGGGCGGCAAGCCGGCTCGGCGTGGATGCGGCCGGCGGCGAAGGCAGCAGGGAGAAACGTCCGACCGCGTCGGCCGGGACATCCAGACGCGACCGGTATCGGCCCCTCCGCGCGGCCAGCGCGAAGCCTGGCCTTTGGGCCACGAAGCGCTTGCCCGGCGTGCGGGTTGGGTCGAAGGCGCGGGCGCGAAGGGATCCGGTTGAGTCGTTCGTGACTTCGCCATTCCAGAACAGATCCCATAGAGCATCGACCAAATCGCTCCGTCGAACCCCTGAGCAGGCCGTCTCGATTTCGGGAAGGAAGACGGCGCCTCTCGATCGAAGGACGCTTCTCACCCGCGCATGGACGTCTCCCTTCAGGGGTTCTTTCGGCGACTGACCCAGCAGAACGCGGTTGGACGCCAGGTAAAGCGCCACCTTCCCGTCCCGCGCGCCGAGAGGGCCCCGGCCCTCGAGCACCACCTCGCCGCGGGCGACGAGCAGGTCGAGGTCCTGCGACCGGTAGCCCGGCACGCGGCTCGGGAGAATGTCGACCTCGAGTGCCGAAGCCGGCACCGGACAACCCTGGAGTTGATCGATCGCGGACAGCAGGATATCGCCAGGATCTCGCACGCCGAGATCCGCACCTTCGCGATCGAGGTCGATGTCGAGGCCGTGCCAGGCCGCGAGGAAACGCGCGTAGTCGCGTCCGAGGGCAGGGTGGACTCCGCCCCGCGCCCTGGCCAGAGAGAGTCGTCGGATGCGCCTCAGGGCATCCACATCGCACCACTCGACATCGGCCGGCGAGGGCCTGAAGGGACCGCGAATCAGCCGGCCATTCGCCTCCAGGATTCCGAGCTCGGCCAGGACACGTTCGCGCGCGAGTCCGAATCGCGCCGACAGATCAGCGGTGGTGAACGGCCCGCGGGTCCGGGTGAAACGATCGATGAGGGCGGCCACACCTCCATCGGTCTCACCGAGGAACGCCTCGGGAACACTTCCCGGCAGGGCGATCGCCAGGGCATCCCGATAAAGAGCCGCATCTTCAACCGCGATCAAACGACCCTCTCCCGCGAGTTGCACTTCGACCGCGCGCTTCTCGTCCACCAGGATCCGGGCGATCCAGGCGACCTCCGAATCGGCGGCCCGCGCCGCCACCTCCTCGAGCGAGAGATCGCCGAGACGCAGCAGCGTCTCGTGAAATCCATCGGCGGTTCGGATCCGCCGGCCCGGCTGAAGTGCTTGAAGTTCGTCGTGGACTTCGTCGATCGCCCCCTCGTCGAGGAGATCCTGGAAAGCGGTCTCGCCCAGCAGGGCCTGAAGCTCCGTTTCATCGATCGACAAGGCGTGGGCGCGACGTTCGGCCAGGGGCGCATCGTCGTCGTACATCACGGTGGCGACGTAGCCGAAGAGGAGTGCGGTGGCGAAAGGAGACGGGCGGTCGACATCGAGGGTCACCGCCTTGATCTCGCGCTTCTCAACCTGGCGGAGGAGGTCGGCCGTGGCGGATATATCGAAGTCCTCGGTCAGGCACTCTCGATAGGCCTCGAGGATCAACGGAAACGAAGGGAAGCGCGAGGCGACGGCAAGAAGGGCGTGGGCTTTGTGTCGCTGTGCCCACAAGGGCGAACGCGAACCGGGTCGGCGGCGCGGCAGGAGGAGGCTTCGACCCGCGGCCTCCCGAAAGCGAGCAGCGAAGAGGGTCGAATCCGACAACTCCTCGCGCACCAATCGTTCCAGTTCGCCCGATGAAGGCAAAAGATCGAGAAGGGCGGGCGCCTGCTCCCGATCGGGCAACCGGAGGATAATGCCCTCGTCGCTCACCACCACTTCGACTTCTTGGAGTCCTTCGCGTTTCATCTTGCCGACGATGGCCAGAGCGAGGGGTCGGTGGACCCGGCCGCCAAAACACGACAGGAGGCACAGCCGCAGATCTCCCATCTCATCACGCATCCGTTCGAGCACGAGGGTCTGATCCGTGGGAACCACCGAGGCCGCCTTCTGGTCGAAAAGGTACGCGGTCAGATTGGTCGCGGCGCTTTCTTCGAGGGCGTACGCGCCCGTGAGCATCTCGCCCGCCTTCTTCCGGCCCAGGGTCAGAATTCTTCGGGACAAGGCCCCTATGCGTTTCGCGTTGTCCACCGGCCGCGGTGGACGATCGGCCTTCCAGAACGGCATGCGTCCGCGCAGGCCGGGAGCCGGTGTCACCATCACCCGATCGCGCTGGATCTCGTCGATTCGCCATGACGACGCGCCGAGCATCACGATGTCGCCGGCACGGCTTTCGAACACCATCTCTTCATCGAGTTCGCCCACCCGACGCGACGGGCCGCGGAGCGGATCGCCCTTGGAACTCCCCGCGAGGTAAACACCAAAGAGTCCCCGATCCGGAATGGTGCCCGCGTTGGCGAAGAGCATCATTCGAACCCCGGCGCGCGCGCGCAACTCTCCGGTGTCACGATTCCACACGATCCGCGGACGGAGATCTCTGAACTCGTGCGACGGGTAACGGCCGGCCAGCATGTCGAGGACGCCCTCGAACACCGAACGCGGGAGGGCCGAGAACGAGGCGGCGGTTCGGACGAGAGCGAAGAGATCGTCGATGTTCATCTCTTCGGTGACGAGAATGGACAGAATCTGCTGGGCCAGAACGTCAAGGGGATTGCGGGGCAGGGTGACGGGTTCGATATCCCCTCTCTGAAGCGCGTCGACGGTGGCCGCGGCCGCCAGCAGATCGCCGCGGAAGGTCGGGAAGACCAGAGCCTTGGGCACTCCACCCAGATGATGAGCGGCCCGGCCCACGCGTTGGGTGGCGCTGGCGACGGAGGGAGGCGTCTCTATCTGAATCACCAGATCCACGGCGCCCATGTCGATGCCAAGCTCGAGCGACGAGGTCGCCACCACCGCGCGAAGGCTCCCGTCCTTGAGCGCCGCCTCGACGAGTTCCCTTTCCTCCCGGGCCAGCGAACCGTGATGGGCTCGACAGAGGGGTTCGCCCGCGAGGTCGTTCAGCGCGGAGGCCACTCGTTCGGCCACCCTTCGGGAGTTGACGAAGACGATGGTGCTGCGGTGACCGCGGATGAGTTCGAGAACACGCTCGTGAATGGCCGGCCAGATCGAAGGCGCGCCCTTGACCGGCGGCCGCTCGCCCTCGGGTGTCCCGGGCAGCACCAGACCCTTTCCGGACGCCGACGTCCCCGATCCCATCCACGGCCGCCCAACCTCGCGTTCCCCCGACTCCGGCCCGGGCGCCTCGATGGTCTCCCTCGGCAGCGCGGTCATGTCGAGGACCGCCGACTCAACCCGTACATCGAAGGCCCTCTTCACCGACGCATCGACGATCTCCACATTGCGACCTCGCGACCCGGCGAGAAAACGCGCCACCAGATCGAGGGGCCGCGACGTGGCCGACAGACCAATGCGCTGAATCGGCTGGCCCGCGAGTCTCATCACGCGCTCAATGGAGAGAGCCAGATGAGCGCCGCGCTTGGTCCCGACGATGGCGTGGATCTCGTCCACGATCACGGTGTCCACGCTGCTGAGAATCTCGCGCGCTTGTGAGGTCAGAATCAGGAAGAGCGACTCGGGGGTGGTGATGAGGATGTCGGGCGGATCGCGCCGCATCTTCTGCCGCTCGCTCTGAGGCGTGTCGCCCGACCGCACGGCCACCCGAGGCACGCGGAACACATCGCCGCGTTCGCTGGCCATGGCGCAGATGGAGGCCAGGGGTTCCTGCAGGTTGCGCTCAACATCCTTCGCCAGAGCCTTGACCGGAGAAATGTAGAGGATGCGAACCCCGCGGGGAGGCCGGGGAGCCCTTCCGCCTTTGCGGGTCGGAGCCGCATCGGGCACGGCCGGTGAGCCGTCGAAGACCATGCGGTCGATGGCGCACAGGAAGGCGGCAAGGGTCTTCCCCGAACCGGTGGGCGCGGAGATGAGAGTGGACTGGCCTGCCATGATGTGAGGCCAGGCCCGCTTCTGCGCGGGCGAGGGCGCTTCGAAGCGACGGGCGAACCAATCGCGGGTGGCGGGATGGAAGGACGAACCTTGGGCACTCAGGCCCGGGCCTTTGGTCTCGCCTACAATCCGCCGCACTTGCAGAGTGTAATCATCTCCGAATTGGGGGGCCGCAGGAGTCACCTCGACGCCATGCTCTGCCCCCCACACCCCCGCGCTCCGGCGGGAGTCAATCCCGCCTGCGCTATCGCTCGAGGCGCCACCCGGTGATCCTCGGCCCCATTTCCGTGCTCGGCTGGGCTTTCGTCGTTTTCGTGACCGTGATCGTGCCGTGGGCCGTGCTCCGAAACCGCGAAAGCGCCCTCGCCATGGCCGCTATCCCCCTGGCCCGCCGGTTCTACGCCATGCTGATGCCTCAGATCATTCTCGGTGTCCTGGCCCTGGCCACCGGATTCGCGGAGAGCGTGGAGCTTCTTCCCTTACGCGCGCCATCGTTCACTGCGTGGGTCGCGGGTGCGGCCTTTCTGGTCGTGGCGATAGCATTGGTGCGGCCCCATTGGCGGCGATCCGTGGAAGAGCACAAGCCGACCTGGCGGCTCTTCGCGCCCACCAACCGTCTCGAGCGAAGGATGTGGGTCGCACTCTCGCTATCGGCCGGAGTGGGGGAAGAACTGGTGTGGCGCGGCGTTCTGCCCGCCCTGCTGGAGCTGCTGACCGGCAGCGTGGCCATCGCCATCGCGCTCAGCGTGGTCTCCTTCGCGTTGGCCCACGCCATTCAAGGATTGAGAAGCGTCCTGGCCATCGCCACCATCGCCGCCGCCTTCCATGCCCTGGTCTTCGTCTCAGGCTCGCTCTACGTCGGCATGGTCGTGCATTTCGCGTACGACGTCATCGCCGGCTTCACCTACGCAGGATTCGCGAGAGAGCTCGGAATGCTCGAACGGGAATAGGCTCTGGTCCTCATATGTACGAACATCGACATCAGCCTCTCCTGCCCCATCACCGGTTCGTCGGTCGTCTGACCCGGCATGCTCTGGGCGCCCTGGCCCTGCTGCTGGCCACCCTGGGCCTCGGCATGGCGGGCTATCACCGGCTGGAAGGACTGTCCTGGATCGACGCGTATGTCAATGCGGCGATGATTCTCGGCGGCATGGGACCGGTGGACACCCTTCACACCCGCGCGGGCAAGTTGTTCGCCGGCGCCTACGCGCTCTTCTCGGGCCTGGTGTTCCTTCTGGGTATCGGCATGGTGCTGGCCCCGGTGGCGCATCGCGCCATGCATCGCTTTCACCTCGACGAGAAACAGTAGACGAACCGCTTGAGCGAGATCGAAGCCTCCGTAGTCGAAGCGGCCGGGCAGGACATTGCCCGGATCAAACCATCGCGCATTTCCATCGAGATGGGACGAGCGAGGAGCGAGCAGCCCGACCTTCTCGCCTTCATCCTCGGGGCCACCGAGGGGATGGGGGCGGGGGTGAGCGAGCTGGCCGGCTTCATCTACATCGTCATCTGGCGAACGTTCCGAGTGGACACCCGGGGCCGGATGAAGCCCGTGACCGGGAGGGCCATTCAGCGAAGGCTGGAACACAACGAGCAGGAGCTGATGCGTCTGGACGGGACGGATCCCCAACTCATCGATGACGGTGCCATCGCCCGGCTCACCCGCCAGCCCGCGGTGTTCCGGTACGTGCTCGAGTCCATCGCCGAAGCGGAGGAAGCCGAGAACGAGCCGGTCGTAATGTCGCCCGAGGAGAAGGGCAGCCTGGTCCTGATTCTCAAGACCGCCATCGACACCCTCGACGAGGCGCGCGAGCACGGGGAGGGCAGGGTCGGGTAACTCACGATATGGGCATCGTTTGACCCCCGGGTCGCGCCAGGATCCGGCCGCCCCGGGCTATCATCCGCGGCATCCCCTCCGTTCCGGACTGAGAAATTTCCATGGTTGAACTGCGCGAACCACTTGAACAGCTGATTCATTCGCCCCGACAGTTCACCGCGGGCACCACGTTCCCTCGCGCCCAGGAAATCCGGCTCTACGACACCACCCTGCGCGACGGCGAGCAGACCCCCGGCGTGGCCTTCGCCCCGGAACAGAAGTTCGAGCTGGCCTGCATGCTTTCAGACGCGGGCGTTCACATGCTCGACGTCGGTTTTCCCTCGGCCGCCCCTTCCGAACGAAAGTCGCTTCAACTGATCCTGGACGCGAAAAAACGGGGCCGGATCAAGAGCGAAATCGTGGTGATGTGCCGGTCGAGCGCCAAGGACATCGATGTCACCCTTGACTTCCTCGCCGGCATCGGCGCGAAGCCGAGCGACGTCAGCCTCTTCGTCTTCACCTCGGGTTCCGACCTCCATCTCAAGTACAAGATCGGCAAGACCCTGCTGGGGCTCGAAGGCCGCAAGCCCGAGGAGTGGCTGGATCTCCCGGTATCCTTCTATCGCGAGGCGAATGTCAGGATGTCGACCCGCGCGATCGAGCATGCGCGGGGCCGTGGGGTGCAGGTGGTTGAGTTCGGAGGAGAGGACGGCTCGCGAGCCGACGTGGACTACCTCATCGAGCTCGCCGGGGCCTGCTACCGGGCGGGCGGCGCGCGCTACGCGTACCCCGACACCGTCGGGTACTTCGCGCCCGAGGGTGTGGACTACTACATTCCGAAGATCGTGGGCGCGTTTCCGGACAAGCCCCTGGTCGTCCACTTCCACAACGACTTCGGCCTCGGCGCCTACAACACGGTAAGAGCACTCCATCACGGCGCCACCATCCCCACCGTCACCGTGAATGGCGTGGGGGAGCGGGCGGGCAACGCGGCGCTCCACACCACGGTGATGATCCTGAAGGAGCTTTACGGGGTCACCATCCCCGGCTTCCGCTACGACATGCTCTGGCAGCTGAAGCGCAAGGTCGAAGAGATGAGCGGCCTTCCCGTGGGGGCGGGCGAACCGATCATCGGCCACAACGTCTTCACTCACGAGACCGGAATCCACACCGCCGGCATCACCATCCATCCCGCGATCTATCAGGTGGTGCCCCCCGAGATGGTGGGGGGCGAGCTGCGCTTCCTGTTCGGCAAGCACTCGGGTGCGGTGGCCATCGAGGCCGTGCTCAAACGGAACGAGACAAAGCTCACGCGCGGCGGGGTCGACATCTCGCCCAGGCTCGTGCAGGTCCTTCTTAAACTGATCAAGGACATCCGGGAGCGGCGGGCCGCGCAGGCGGATCACGCCGACGAGATCCGCACGTACTATCACAATCTCAACAACCTCGGCCTTACCGAAGACGACCTCGTCTCTTACGCTCTGGTGCTGGGACCCGAGCTGAAGTAACGGAACAAGGAACTCAGGGTGACGAAGCACGCAACCGCCGCACAGCGATCGAAGATTCCGGCCATTGCCCAGGGACTTTGGATTCTGTCCCTGGTGCTATCGGCGCTCTTCCTCGTCGGCCCCTTCATACCCGGCCTGAAGATCGGCGCCGCGCTCGGAGCGATCTTCGTTCTGATCACCTCGGCCGCTTTGCTGGTGAGCCTCCTGGTGGTGCCCCTTCCCAAGGCGCCGTGGTTCGCCCGCGCTGCCCAGCACACTCTGGTCGCCCTGCTCGTCTGCCTTGGCGTCACCATCCTGCCCGCGGTGGCGCCCCTGTGGCTCCCCCTCGCGGTTCTTCTGATCTTCGTCAGCTCTCAGGAATCGCTGCGCTGGACGGTCTCTCTGGGCCTGGGAGCCGGCCTTCTTCTGGCCGGGGCCACGCGGGCGCAAACCCCGCTGGATCTTCTCTCCGCGGTTTTGGGCCTCGGCGGAACCGCGCTGGCGTCGGGGCTGGCCCTGGCGAGGGTCAAGGCCCGCAGCGTGGAATTGGGTCGGGTGATCACCAAGATGCGGCAGGGCGCCGATTTTCTTGAAACCGAGATCGATCCCGACAAGACGTTCCGCGGCTCGGTGCGGCGCATGGACGGTCCCAGCCTCCGGAAGGTGAGTGAGGAAGCGCGCACCCTGCGAGACCTGGACCGGTCGGCTCACCTGACCAAGACCCTCGCTCCGTTCCTGGAACTTGCGGTCGGGATCAACCAGGCCCACTCCGCCTTGTTTTTCGACATCGACCATTCAAGGGGCGGGGCGTTCCTCAGAGCCAAGGCCGGTCCCGACGAAATCTGGGGCGACGCGGTCCTGAAGCTCAACACCGATCCAGTGGGCTTCGTGCTGGAGCGCGGTCGCGCCTTCTACGCCACCGACTTTCGCACCTTGCTCTGGTCGCTGCCGTACTACAAGACTCAAGTGCGCATCGGCTCTCTGCTTGCCGTGCCCGTGCTGGTCCGCGGCATGATCAGCGGGGTCCTGCTGGTGGATCACGAGGAGACCCAGGCCCTCTCCCAAGCCGAGCCCATGCTGTTGAAACTCGCGGACCTCATCGCCCAGGCGGTCGAGAACGAGCGCGAGACCCTGGCCCACGCCGAGCGCGAAGTGGAGTTCGAGGCCGCCGCGCATGCGTCGCAAAGCCTGGCCGTGATTACCGAAGTGCCGGAGATCCACAAGTTCGTGACCCGGGCGGTGAAAGACATGGCCGCGCGCACCATCGACGCGGGGATTGTGCGGCTACGGGGCGAGCTGATCGAAGGCCTGCCCGGGATGTCAGAGCAGTTCCAGGAATGGATGGGGGCCGGGACCACCATCTCCGACCGGACGTGGATGGCGTGGTACCTCACCGGAGCGGCCGAACCGCTGCGAATCGACGTCCCGAAGGATCGCGGCCTGCCTCTGTTCCGACCGGGCGGCGGGCTGCCCGGAGAAACCCTCCTGGTTCATCCTCTGCGTTTCCGGAATCGGCTCCAGGGTGCCCTGGTGGCTATCGGCGAAAAGTCGGCCTTCGATGCGAGCGTGGGTCGCGTGCTCTCGCTGATCTCCAACCAGGCCGCGGCCGCGATCGATCTGATCGAACTGCTGGAGGCGAATCGCCGACTTGCCCTGCACGACGGTCTTACCAACCTCCTGAACCGACGAGCCTTCGACGAATCCCTGGAGCGGGCGGTGTCTCAAACCAGTCGCGCGGGACAGCCATTGTCGCTGCTGATGATCGACCTCGATCACTTCAAGCAGCTCAACGATACGTACGGTCACGCGGCGGGCGACGTGGCTCTTCAGGCGGCGGCCGCGGAAATCCTCCTGCAGGTTCGAGGAGGCGATATGGCCGCACGCTACGGCGGCGAGGAGTTCGCGATCATTCTCCCGGACACCGATGGTCCGGCGGCGTTCCGGATGGCCGAACGTGTTCGGAAGGCGCTCTCGGAACGGCCGATAAAAGTCGGGGACGAGCAGATCAGAATCACCGGGAGTTGCGGAGTGTCGGCGACGGACCTTGGATATTCAACCCCGGAAACGCTCATCCACTCGGCCGACGAGGCGCTCTACGCCTCCAAGGAGACTGGCCGCAACCGGACCTCCCTGGCCGGAGCCCCGCGTGGTTGACGCAGATTATTCATGGGGAATACTCCGGGGCAAGGGCAACTTATCGCGGAGAAACAGCACCCCTGCGGCCATGAGCGCGGCATAGATGAGGGCGTTCATCCAGTAGACGTTCTCGATCGATGATCGGGCGATGAGGGCGGCGAGGGCGGGGGCCACCGCGCCTCCCACCAGAGCGGCTCCGGAGAGCTTTCCAAAGGAGGCGCCCCGTGCGGCTTCACTGAACCTCCGGGCTCCGATGCTGTAGCCGAGAGTCAGCGAACCACCTGAAACGAGACCATACAAGAGGGCGACGCCCAGGAAGGCTTGAAAGGTGGACACCGAAGCCATGGCCAGGGCGGCCAGGAGGGAGAGAAACAGGGAAACCCTGATGAGTCGGGCCGGGTCGCTCTTCACGGCCAGGCGTCCGAAGCCAAAAGATGACGCGGCGGCCGCCACCGAGTAGACCGAAATGAGAATGCCGGTGCTCAACGCGAGCGAAGAGCGCGCGACCCCAAACGTCGCGAGCTGGGCGGGGAGAATCGGCGTAAACGATCGTGCGGCGAAGTTGACAAAGAACACCGTGAACACCAGAGCGGAGAAGAAGCGATCGTGCTCGGCCCCCGGGCCGGAGATCGCCGGCTTCCCAGGATCCCGCGCTGGTCGTTCCTCGTGGTAGAAGACTCCGACCACACCGGCTGCGAACAGGCAGCACAACGAGGCGCCCCAGAAGGCGGCCCGGATCCCCACCGAGGAGGCTAGGGCTCCACCCATCAGGGGGCCGAAGCCCGCGGCCAGGATCTGTGCGGCCTGAATCTTTCCTATCGATTTCGATGACCCGCCGCCTTCTGAACCTGTGCCGGAGGCCATGGCGAGCCCGAGAGGGCCAACCCCGCCAAAGAGGCCCGAGAGAATCCGCGAAACGAGAACATGGGCCGGGCGCTGGGCCACCGAAGCGACGATCTGGCTGAGGCCGATGGCGCTCACCGCCAGCAGGGCAACGCGCTTGTAGCCGTACCGATCGGCCAGGCCTCCCCAAAAAGGGGCCAGAAGCCCGGCAAGAAGCGGGCCCACCCCGATCAGAAAGCCGGCCCACTGGGCGGCGTCAGCCGGGTCCTTAACCCCAAGTTCCTCAACGAATAGCGGGAGAAATGGCAGGACAAAGCCCAGGCCCAGGAAGGCGGCGAACGTCATGACCGCCGCCACGTTGGCGTTCCGAGTCGCCCTCGACCGTGCGGGTTCCTTCCGGGAGCCCGAAAGCCCTTGGCGGTTCGTCTCGGTCAAGGGCGGACATTAACACGCAGCTTGACACCGGTTGCGTTCTATACTTCGGGAGTTCAGTTCTCTCTGGAGGAACCAAACCCATGAACGCCAAGAACCTTTTGTGCCTCGTATCCGCGATCGTTTTCACCACCGCCACCCTCGGGCACGCGCAGAGCCTGGTCGAAGCGGCAAAGCAGGAAAAGCAGCGACGGGCCAAGATCCGCGCGGGGGGCGCACCGGCCACGGTCTACACCGAGGGCCAAAGGATGGGCTCGGCCGCCGCGGAAGAACCGACGACGATGACCGACGCGACCGGCGCCGCCCCGGCCCGGGCCGACGGCGCCAAGAAGAAGGAGAAGACCACCGACGAGATGCGCGCCGAAAAACAGCAGGAATGGGCGGAGAAGCTGAAGAAGGCGCAGGACGAAATCAAGGCCGCGGAAGACGCTCTGGCAAGGAACGAGAGGGCCCTCGCGTCGATGTACAACATCACGCCGGCTCGGGCCGACATGATCACCGCGATTGAAGGGGACAAGAAGAAGATAGCCGCGCTGAAGCAATCGCTGGTCGACCTCGAAGACCAGCGTCGTCGCGCCGGAATGCCTCGGTAATAGGCCACCGGGCCCATCCGGGCCCCCTCCCCGAACCTCCGAACTCGCGGGCTTCCCAACGTCTTAAGACCGTGGTCCGAGGCCCGCGCCTCTTCTTCAGACTCCACGACCACCGGAGGCCGCTCCGGAAGACGAAGGCTCCGGTGGGACTAGGAGCCGCTGCCCATGCTCTGAAGGAAGGCGGCGTTCGACTTGCTCTTCGACAGCCGTTCGATCAGAAGCTCCATCGCTTCGACCGGCGACATGGCGGAAAGGACCTTCCGAAGCACCCAGACGCGGTTCAGCTCTTCCTTGGGAACCAGGAGCTCTTCTTTGCGGGTCCCGGTCTTCTCGATGTCGATGGACGGATAGATCCGCTTCTCCGTGAGCTTGCGGGAGAGAACGATCTCCGCGTTGCCGGTGCCTTTGAACTCCTCGAAGATCACTTCGTCCATGCGGGAACCGGTTTCCACCAGAGCCGAGGCGATGATGGTGAGCGATCCGCCCTCCTCCACCGCGCGGGCGGCTCCGAAGAAACGCTTCGGTTCCTGCAACGCGTTCGCGTCGACCCCGCCGGAGAGAACGCGGCCCGACTGCGGCGCCACCGTGTTGTAAGCCCGGGCAAGACGGGTGATCGAGTCGAGAAGGATCAGGACGTCCTTGCGCTGTTCAACCAGTCGTTTGGCCTTCTCGAGCACCATGCGCGCCACCTGCACGTGCCGCTCCCCCGCTTCGTCGAAGGTGGAGGAGATGACTTCGCCCTGGACGGAGCGCTGCATGTCGGTCACTTCCTCGGGGCGCTCGTCGATGAGGAGCACGATGAGCACGACTTCGGGATGATTGCGCGTCACGGCGTTTGCGATCTGCTGAAGCAAAACCGTCTTGCCGGTGCGCGGAGGAGCGACGATCAGAGCACGCTGACCCTTACCGAGAGGCGCCACCAGGTCAAGCACACGATTCGAGATCTGCTCGGGCCCGGTCTCCATGCGGAGACGTTCCAGCGGATACAGAGGGGTGAGCGAATCAAAGTGCGGTTTGTCGCGAGTGAGGTCAGGCGGCTCGAAATTGATCGCGTCGACCTTTATCAGGGCGAAATATCGCTCATCCGGCTTGGGGGGCCTGATCTGACCACTGATGGTGTCGCCGGTGCGGAGATTGAATTTGCGAATCTGGGAGGGCGAGACATAGATGTCGTCGGGGCCAGGCAGATAGCAGTACTCGGGAGCGCGCAGGAAGCCAAAACCCTCGGGCAGGATTTCGAGCACGCCCTCCGAAAAGATGAGACCGAGTTGCTCGGCTTGAGCGCGCAGGATCTGGAAAACCAGTTCCTGCTTCTTCATGTTGAGGGCGCCGGGGATTTCGAGATCCTTCGCCACCGAAGCGAGATCGCCAATCGGCATCTCCTTGAGCTGGGCCAGATCGAGCCGCGCGCCTTCCGCGGCGGCGGCGGCCGCCGCGATCGCTTTCGCGGTATCGGGATCGTCTTCAACGTCGATCAGACGGCCATCCCTGGTTCGGACATCGTCGCGGTGCTTGTGTTCTCGACGCGGAGGCGGACCGACCGGCCGGCCTCCGGACACGTCCTGCTTCGCCCGCCGTGGCTTGGCCCGGCCATCGCTTCGGCGGGGCTTCGGCGGCCGCGACGCTCCGCCCTCGGGTTTTGGCCTTCGCTCTCCTCGCGGCGCGGCGCCTTCGGCCATCGGCTCACCCGGCGACGCCGTCGGAGCGCTTCCCCTTGGCCCACGTCGTCCTCGCCGGCCCCGTCCGCCCTCCCCTTTCGGGCGATCGGCCGCTATCGACTCACCATTGGGCGAATCAGACGGCGGGGCCGACCCCGGGTCTGGGGACCCTTTGGGTTTCGGTTCGTCAGACATTGGATTTTCTTTCGGGCTCGCGGTTCTTGGCTGCGGATCGATTCGATCTGACGCAACCGGCGCGAGAGACAGGCGGGAAGGGTACGGAGTCTTTTAGGGAAGGAACGACGAGCGGATCTTAGGAACGAGACCCGGAAAGTGCAAACTACTTGCTGGCCTTGAGGCTGCCACCCATGAAGTAGCCGATCACCGCGGCGATGACATTGAGGATGGTGTTGACCACCAGACCACCGGCGCGCGCCACCATAGCCGCGGCGAAGGGCACGGCCGCGGTTTGATTGAGGGCGGTCGGCGCGTTCCATAGGGTGGAAAGTCCGAGACCGTACGAAAGGGCCGTCGAAGCGAAGATGATCACCTGGGTCACGATTCCGATGAGAGCGCCCAGAACGGCTACGTCTTTGAGGCTGTAGCCCTGAAACACCCGGGCAAACGCCGCGTGATGAGCGGACGCGATCACCGCCAAAGGAACGAGACTGAAGATCGGCGTCGCCTGGGCGTAGCTCATCCCCGAGAATGAAACCGTCCATCGACCAATGGTGAAGAGGCCGAGAATCCAGAAATAGAAGCCCATCAGCTTGAGTTGTTTCACAGAACGTCTCCTTTGGGAGGAAGTCTACGCCCGGACTCGGGCGTTCGAGTCAGGGTCGGCTCCCACCAGAGAAACCGAATCTGCTGCCGAGGTTCAATTCCCGGGCTCGCCCGAGGGCCAGTGCGGCCACGGCCAGATCCTCGAAGGCCACGCCGCAGGATTTGAAGATGGTGATCGCCCCGGGGTCGCGCGACCGGACCGGCGCATGAGCGGGATCAAGGAGAGCGCCGAGAGTGACCACGCGACTGGCCACGCCTCCCGCCGCCTCATCATCGGCCATCTGAAAATCGCCAGCCTCCAGGAGAGTGTCGGAAGTTTCGGTGGCCAGGACGGAAGCACGCGTCACCGCTTCGGTGTCGATCTCGCGCGTGGTTCTGGTATGCGCTCCGATTGAATTCACATGGCTTCCTTCGCTGAGCCAGCGGCCGAACAGAACCGGCTCGGTGGCGGCGGTCGCGGTCACCACGACATCGCACCCCGCGGCTTCCCTCGCCTCCCCCGCGACCATCCACGATGTCACCTGGCGAAGGTCCTCCCGCCCTTGAAGCGATGCGATGAGAGCGGCGGCCTTCTCCCTCTGTCGGGCCCAAATCACCACCCTTGCGACCGGCCTTACCAGGGCAATCAGCCGCGTGTGAAACTCCGCCTGCGCCCCCGCGCCCAGGATGCCGAGCGTCTTCGCATCCGGCCGCGAGAGGAGGCGGGTGGCCAGGGCAGAGACCGCGGCGGTGCGGACCAGAGTGAGATAGGCGCCATCCATAACGGCCTGGGGGACGCCGGTGCTCGGATCGAACAGGGCGTAGAGCCCCGAAACGCTGGGCAGGCCCAGAGCGCTATTTCCCGCGAACGTGCTGACGAGCTTCGCCCCCAGGGCTTCCGGCGAGCCTCCCCCGCAAGGCATGGCCAGCAGGCCGCCGGCCCGGGTCCGGGCGGTGATCCGCTTGGGCGTGTCCCAAAGACCCCGGCGTTCGGCGTGAAAGGCGCTTTCAATCGCCGCGAGAGCCGAGGGGAAGTCAAGCGCCACTTCGAGGTCCGGGCGAGAGAGAAGAAGAGGATCCTGCATGGGAGTGCGGCGTTAGACTACCGCCCCTGTGGCCTCTCTCTGCATCTCGCTCACCGAAAGGTTGACCGTCGATCTGATCGACCGCATGTCCGACCTTTCCGGGCTCGCCGACATGTTCGAAATTCGGGGCGATCTGGTCACCGACCTCGACCTGCTCACCATCCTGCGCGTGCGTACCAAACCCCTCATCTTCACGGCTCGGTCGGCCTCCGAGGGCGGGCGGATGAAGGACGACGACCCCAAGCGGCACGGCTTTCTCCACGAGGCGGTCCGGCGCGGATACGACTACGTGGACGTCGAGTACCGAAGCAACTTCTTCGACATCATGACGGAGAAGGCAGGCAAGGGCCTGATCGTTTCGTTCCACGACATGACCGGAACCCCGCCGGATCTGGAGACCCTTTACGAGGGAATGTGCAAGACCGGCGCCGACGTCGTGAAGATTGCGGTCAGCCCCCGTTCCATTACGGAGGTCGGACGCCTGATGGAGCTGGTCCGGCGACACGCGACCTCGAAGCCGCCCCTCATCGCCATCGCCCTCGGTCCCCTGGGCGCGATCTCCAGAATCGTGGGGCCGAAGTACGGCGCGCCCTTCGTCTACGCCTCCGCGGGCCAAGGCCAGGAGGCGGCCGCCGGCCAGATTCCCGCCGAGGAGATGAACGCCATTTTCGGGGTCAAGGCCATCGGCCCGCAGACCAAGGTCTACGGCCTGGTCGGTAACGATGTCACGCGCAGCCTCTCCCCTGCCATTCACAATCGCGGCTTCAAAGAGATGGGTCTCGATGCCGTGTTCGTCCCGCTTCAGGCCGATTCGCTGGCCGCTTTCTTTCAGGCCTTTCCGCATCTCGGCCTCTCCGGCTTCTCGGTCACCCGGCCGTACAAGGTTGAAATGGTGGGCCGCATGCAGGCGGTGGACGCGACGGTGGCGCAGTGCGGCAGCGTCAACACCGTGGTCGTCCACGATACCGGTCAGCTTCATGGCAGCAGCACCGACGGTCTGGGCGTGGTGACGCCCTTGCGGAAGCGTGGGGAAATCCGGGACAAGTCCATTCTGATTCTCGGCGCAGGCGGCGCCGCCCGCGCCGCCGCGGTCGCCCTCGAGGAGCGCGGAGCGCGCGTTCGCATGCTGGCGCGAAATCGCGAGAAGGCGGTTCGGGTTGGGTCGGAAGTGGGCTGCGCCGCCGGCGATCTCAGCGGGCTCAATTCCGAGTGGGACATTCTCATCAACGCCACCCCGGTCGGCAGCAGTTCCCTGGCCGAGCAGACCCTCGTGCCGAAGGCTCTTCTCAAAAAGGGCGCCACCGTGCTGGACATGAACTACGACCCCCTCGAGACCCGCTTGCTGCGCGAGGCGTCCGAGGCGGGCTGCACCGTCATCAGCGGCTTTGAAATGCTGCTGGCTCAGGCCGCGGCACAGTTCGAGGTTTGGACCGGAGCCGAGGCTCCGGTGGAGGCCATGCGTTCCGCCGCACTGCTCCTTGCTCAGACTCGCGGCGCCTAACCTCTGGGCAAGCCGGCGGCCACCGCAACCTCGAACCCGTCTCCCTTTCCATCGAATGACCCCCCAAAGACCCGACGCGGCTTCATCCTTGCGGTACTCCCGCCAGGAGATCTTCACGCCCATCGGACGAGGAGGCCAGGCCAAGCTCCGAGCCGCGCGCGTGGCCGTGGTGGGTTGCGGGGCTCTTGGCTCTCAGCTCGCGGAGACCATGGCCCGAGCGGGTGTGGGCTTCATCCGACTGATCGACCGGGACATCGTGGAGGAGTCGAATCTGCAGCGACAGTCTCTCTTCACCGAAGCCGACGCCGGCGCGCTGCGGCCCAAGGCTCTGGCCGCCAAGGCGCGACTCGAAGCCGTGAACTCCGACGTGGTCATCGACGCCCGGGTGGAGGACCTGACCTGGGACAACGCCCGCCCAATGCTCGAGGGGATCGACCTGTTCCTCGATGGCACCGACAACTTCGACACCCGTTACGTTCTGAACGACCTGAGCATCGAGACCGAGGTTCCCTGGATCTACGGCGCGTGCGTCGGATCGTACGGTTTGGTCCTCCCGGTGCTGCGCAGGCCAAGAAAGACGCCGTGCCTGCGCTGTGTCATGGGCGACGCTCCCCCGGCCGGCTCTTCGCCCACCTGCGACACCGCGGGCGTCATCGCGCCCATTGTCCAGGTGATCGCCGGACTTCAGGGTGCGGACGCGCTGAAGATTCTGTCCGGCCATCCCGAGGCGGTGAGGGTGGCTTTGGTGAGCATCGATGTCTGGTCGTCGCAGTTCGATCGGATCGACCTCTCTCAAACCGAGCCGTCCTGCGACGCCTGCGTGAGCGGGGTGTTCATCACCCGGGAGCACGGCGCGGGCGAGGCCTTCCTGTGCGGTCGGGACGCGGTTCAGATCCGTCCCCCCGAGAAGGGCATGGCCCTCGACATCGATGATTTCGCCGTGACCTGGCGCGCGCTCGGCGATGTGACCCTTTCCGAGCACGTGGTCAGGCTGCGCGAGGCGAATTCCGAAATGCTTCTCTTCCGCGACGGGCGCGCGTTGATCAAAGGCACGGCCGATCTGGGTCGGGCGCGCTCCATCTACTCACGCCTGATCGGAAGCTAGCAAGGTGCCGACAACGAGCCGCACCCTGCGTATCCCGGCAATCGCCACGATCCAGACATACAGATGACCGCTCTCGCTATCGAGGCCCGACACCTGGTCAAGACCTACAAGAACAAGGCGGCGGTGCGGGATCTCTCCTTGAGCGTCCGGCCGGGAGTGCTCTACGCGTTCCTGGGACCCAATGGCGCGGGCAAGAGCACCACCCTGCGGATGCTGACCGGACTTCTGAAGCCAACCAGTGGCGATGTGCTCATCCTCGGCCAGTCGATTGAAGCCGATCCCCTGGGGGTGAAGTCGGCGATCGGCCTGGTTCCCGATGATCTTCCCCTCTTCGATCGACTCACCGGCGAAGAGACCCTGCTCTTCACCGGGCGCATCCACGGCCTGCCCACCACGGAGGCCCGGCGGCGCGGCGAGGAGCTTCTCGAGTACTTCGACCTGACCGAAGCGCGGGCGCAGGCGGTGCTCGAGTACTCGCTGGGCATGAAGAAGAAACTCGCTCTCGCCGCCGCCCTCATTCACAAACCGAAGGTCCTCTTCCTCGACGAAGCGCTGAACGGCGTCGACCCCGTTTCGGTGAAGACGGTGGCCGACCTGCTGCGCTCGCTCGTGGCCAGGGGTCTCACCA
>JANLSZ010000280.1:0-2079 GCA_031362685.1 Vicinamibacteria bacterium
CTCCGGCTCTTCCTGATAGATCTGCGCGATTTGCAGGAGTACGGACACGAACGCGGGCCGGCCATACTGCGACTGCTTCGGGAAATAGGTACCGCCGAAAAAAGGTTTCGCGTCACTATCCAAGAACATCGTCAGCGGCCAGCCGCCTTGTTCGCCAAGCCGATGCAGCGCGCTCATGTAGATTGCGTCGACGTCGGGCCGCTCCTCGCGATCGACTTTGATGTTGACGTAGAGGCCGTTCATGACATCAGCCGTGCCTTGGTCCTCGAAGCTCTCGTGCGCCATGACATGGCACCAGTGGCAGGCGGCATAGCCGACCGAGAGCAGGATGGGTTTCCCCGTGCGCTTGGCTTCGGCGAGTGCTTCAGGACCCCACGCCCACCAATGCACCGGGTTGTCCTTGTGCTGGAGCAGGTAGGGACTGGTTTCATGGGCTAGGCGATTTTTGGGCATTGATCATCCGGTGGGGTTCGGGTTGCGGACGGGCGGATCTACGGGTACCCGATGACGATGGCAGACGCTTCCACAATCTTCGCGCTTTCAAGCGGACCCGGGAAAGCGGGGGTCGCGGTTATCCGCGTCTCGGGTCCGGCTGCCAAAGAAGCTCTGACCCGCATGGCCGCCCCCGAAGTGCTCGACCGGCGGGCCGGGTTCCGGCGCATCATCCACCCCGTGACAGGCGCCGTGCTCGATCATGCGCTGGTTCTCTACTTTACTGGACCACGCAGCGAAACGGGCGAGGACGTGGCGGAGTTCCAGGTTCATGGTGGCCGTGCGGTGGTTCGGGCTGTCCTTGAAGCGCTAGGCACCATTCCGGGCTGCCGCCTCGCCGAGCCGGGTGAGTTCGCGCGCCGCGCCTTCGCGAATGGCAAGCTCGATCTGGTCGAGATCGAAGCTCTCGCCGATCTGGTCGATGCGGAAACGGAGGCCCAGCGCCGCCTGGCGTTGCGATCTGGAGCGGTCCTCTCGACGCTTTACGAGGGCTGGCGCACCCGGTTGATAGAGATCGCGGCCCTGGTCGAAGCGGCTATCGACTTTTCAGATGAGGGCGATGTCGGCGCCAAATCCTTCGCAATGGCTCGGACACGGGCCACACCGTTGCTCGCAGAAATTCGCGCGCATCTCGACGACGGCCATCGCGGCGAAATCCTGCGTGACGGGTTCCGTGTCGCGATCCTCGGTGCGCCGAACGCCGGGAAGTCGAGCCTTTTGAATGCGCTTGCCCGGCGCGAGGTGGCCATCGTTTCACAGGAAGCGGGCACCACGCGCGACGTCATCGAAGTGCGTCTCGACCTCGGCGGCCTGCCTGTCATCGTCTCGGATACGGCGGGCATCCGGGAGGCTAATGGCGAGGTTGAGCGCGAAGGAATCCGGCGCAGCATGTCTGCGGCCCGAGACGCCGAACTTGTGCTCTGGCTCCACGAACCCGGCGGTGACGCCACGCCGCCAGAATCGATTTCACGTGAAACGCTCGTCCCGGTTCGCACCAAGGCGGACATATTTAGGACCCCCTCGTCCCTTGTAGCAGGGGAAAAGTCTATCGGGCAGGGCGCTTCTCCCCTTGGGGAGAAGGTGGCCGAAGGCCGGATGAGGGGGCAGTTGAGTTCGTTGGACGATCAGATTGACAGCCCCCTCACCCCAACCCTCGCCCCAAGGGGAGAGGGGGAAGTGCCCTCTTCTCCCCTTGGGGAGAAGATGCCCGAAGGGCAGATGAAGGGGCAGTTCGCCATCTCGACCAAGACGGGTGAGGGCGTTGCAGAGCTGGTAGCCCAGATCGGTGCAATCGCCGCCGAGCGAATCGGGGACACCGGAGCGCCCGTGCTAACCCAGGCGCGGCATCGGGCCAACCTCGAAGCCGCCGCCGCGTCTCTTTCGGACTTCCTGTCGCGTGACGCAGACGCCGTGGAACTCCGCGCCGAAGACGTTCGCCGCGCCGCTCATGCGCTGGGCCGCATCACGGGCCGCGTCGATGTCGAGGACGTCCTCGACCAGATCTTCAGCCGGTTTTGTATTGGGAAGTGAAATATCCTGAAAAATGGCTGAATTTGCCAATCGGAGAAAGACAGCTCATTGTTCTTG
>JANLSZ010000298.1:0-2105 GCA_031362685.1 Vicinamibacteria bacterium
TGCCCGGGGTGAAGTCGATCCATAGCGGGTGATTGGGATCGAAGCCTCCAGTCTTCGGGAAGAAGCGGAAGTTGGGCATACCGGTGGTGTGAGACAGGAGCATGCGCGGCGTCCACATCCGCCAGCGCGGATCGCTGTTCAAGTCCGCGTACTTCTCGTAATCGGGAAGAGGCTTCTTGAGGTAGCGCTCGATCGGGGTGTCGAGCGCGATCGTTCCTTCGGAAACGAGCTGCATCACCATGGAGGCGAACATCACCTTGGTGAAAGACGCGGCGTACATCGAGGAGTGAATGGTGAGGGGGGCGCCCTTATCGGCGTCGGCCTTCCCGAAGGCGTTTAGGTAAACGATCTCGCCGCGGTTGAGGATGGCGAGACCGAGGCCGGTGACCCGGCCCTTGGCCATCAGGTCGGCCACCGTTTCCTCGACCTGGATGGGGGGGAATTTCCGGCCGTCGAGAGTGCGAACCGGCCCCAGGACCGGACCGCTGAGGCCGGCTGCCAGCACAACGCCGCTGACCAGGAATCCGAGCGTTGTTGTCCCCATTGCAGAGATGTACGGTACTGAAGGGAAATTGTTCTCCCAAGTCCGCTAGGGTTCTCTCCGTCGCCCCGGCGCTTGTGACGCGAAGCCCCACCCAGCCCATTGGACACCTACGTCACACCGGCGCCCGCTGGGGCCTAGCGCGGACGCTCTGTCTGCGTCCGCGAGTGTTTCTTCTTGTTCTCCTTCGACAACCGCGCCCGCCGCTTGAGCAGGTCGTCTTCGAGACTGGCGAAACCCGATCGGCCGGTGACGAGGTCGAGGCCGTCGTCCACGATGCGCAACGCTTCGACCTTGTTCTTGCGCGTGTGTTCGAGCAGCATGGCGAGTTCACGGTGGGCCACCACGCTCGCCAGACCCGCCGCAATCCGCCAGAGTCGCTCCGCATCATCATGTTCCTTGCGCGCCTTCGCCCGGTACGCGAGCCGCACC
The DNA here is from genome assembly GCA_031362685.1 of Vicinamibacteria bacterium. Classification (GTDB taxonomy): domain Bacteria; phylum Acidobacteriota; class Vicinamibacteria; order Fen-336; family JAGNNV01; genus JAGNNV01. The sequence goes on from JANLSZ010000298.1 coordinate 974, forward strand.
GTGGCATCGACGCGGGCTCGGCCCGAACCGGTTTCCGCGATGGCCCGGTAGGCTTCCTCGGATCTCTCGTCCAGCTCGGCCCGCTCCAGCACGCGTCCGAGCGAGAGGACGTCGAAGGCGTCCTCCGGAAACGCTCCGGGCTCGGAGACCATGGCCAGCGCTTCGCCGGTTAAGGCGGCGAGCGAAACGATGTCCTGAAGGTTGTGCTCCATGACCTGGACCATGAGTCGTCCGTCTTTCCGACGCAGGTATTCGAAGTAGCGCTCAGGAATGAAGGCGCCCGGTATGTCGTCCTCGCGATGGAAGCCGAGGACGCCGCGTTCGAGCGACTGGAGCGAGCAGGACTCGAGACGCGCCTTCCAGAGCCGCCTTCCGGGGTGGAGCATGTCGAGGTGACGATCGGTCTGCCGGAAGACGCGTCGCTGAAGGCGGAAGCGGCTTTCGAGAAGCGGGACGTCGAACTGCTTCCCGTTGAACGAGACGATGGTGTCGAAGCGCTCGAGGTCACGCTCGACCGCGCGGATGAGCGCCTTCTCTTCGTGGAAGTCGCGCATGAAGTATTGGCGGACGATGAAGGCGTCGCCCTCGATGAAGCCGACCGCGACCAGGAAGGCCGCGGTACCGGCTCCGCCCGAGAGGCCGGTGGTTTCCGTGTCGATGAAGGCCGCGGTGCGCGGATCGAAGTTGTCGAGGTCCACCGAAGCGGTGAGGATGCGCGCGGCGTCGGGCAGGGCGTTCACGAGTTTCTCGAGCGAGGTCCGGCCGACCCGCGCGTCGAGCCGAAAGGTCGCGTCGCGCAGGAGAAACTCGCCGTGGATGGACGAGACGATCTCGCCCCCGATGAGCTTGGCGAGGTCTTCCGGAGGACCATCGAGTTCGTAGAGCGCGCCAGCCTGGCCTCGGGCCCCATCGGCGCCCCGGAAGGCCTGCGATCCGCCACGATCCATCGTTCCAGAGTCCGCGCTTGCGCTGAGCGAAGTCGAAGCGCTGTCCAGTTCGAAACACGATGGACGTTCGACCTCCATCCCGCCGCCGCGCCGCCCGCGCGTCTGCTGGTCGATCAGCGCCTGAAGCCGCGCTTTCAAAGATGTTGATTCGGGGGCCGCCATTGCGAGGAGGCCGCCGGAGGCGG
>JANLSZ010000359.1:0-4275 GCA_031362685.1 Vicinamibacteria bacterium
TGCCAACTGAGCTACGTCGGCTTGGGTGCGTGCTCAAGGTTGACACGTCGCTTGAGGGGCGGGAATCGTACCACGGCCCTCCGTCTGCGCTCGTCGGCGGAACCGCCGGTTTCCTTTCCGCTCATGAGGAGGAAAAAGGCCACCTCTGGCAGGCCGCAAGGGTGAAGACCGCTGGCTAGAACCTGAAGAGCCGGGTGAACTTCACCACGAAACTTCGAGTGGCAAGGGCGGGAAGGCGCGACTCCGAAAGGGTGTCGCGGGCGTCGCCGTAGACCACGTAGAGATCGCTTCCCGGCTGATACTCCCAGCGGAAGCGGATGTTCGTGGCCAGTTGACTCGTGGTCGAGTTGTATTGCGTGAGGGCGGAGAGGAGCATGCGCGGGGTCATGGTCCAGTTCAACCGACCGGAGAAGAGCTTCGTGGTTGCTTTTCCGAACGGCGTATCGAGACGATTGACCTGAACCTGAGGCTCGATGGACAAACGCGAGTTCACTTCGATCCGGCCCTGATTGAATTGAAAGGCGGTGCGGGTTCCGCCATAGAAACCGCCGCGCTGAAAGACAAAGGTGCCGGAGAACTTTCGTTGCTGGCCCATCCGATACCGGGCTTCGAACTCCCCGAACTGGTAGGAACCCACGGGGACCACTAATCCTCCCGCGACTTCAAACGGTTCAGCCACCGTCTCGCGGCTGTTCGTGAGCTGGAAATTCACCTGGTCGCCGCTTTGGAACTCGGTCTCGAACCGGCCCTGGAACTCGCGGCTCTCGAAGGCGCGGGTGGAGGCGGTGGCGATGTTGTCGAAGCTCCCAAACCAGCGGAATTGGCGCACGCTGCGCCAGAACGGATTCCGGGGCCGGGGGGAGAAGCGGGCCGTCAACTGGTTCCGTTCGATGTTCGGCCGGGGTACGAAACCGACCTCCGGTTTGAAGTTCTCTTCCACCCGATGGTGGTCGGCCTCGAGGCCGTAACGATCGGCGCTCCACTCGAATCTCCCCTGGTAGAACAAGTCGCCGGATGAGACCACGCCCGAATCGCTGCGGGCGCCGATCCCGGTGATCCGGACCGTCGATCCCAGTCCGAGGTTGAGGTCGCTGCCGTAGACGAAGTTCGTGGGTGTTCCGTTCGCGTCATCCCTCCGGGTGGCGATGGCGCCCAGTGTGCTTCGCTTCAAAATATCCTTCTTCAGCCGCAGCACGGAAAAGTCGCTGTGTTCGGCCTTCCGCTCGAGGTCGATGCCGGTTCGCATCTGGAGCGCGCCCATGCTCCATCCGCCTGCCTTCGAGGTGATTCGCGCGCCGCCCTTGATGGGAACGAGGACCCCTTCGGAGAGACCGATCCTCCGGCTGAAGAAGAGAATGGGTGTCTCGACCGGCCGGAAGCCGCCTCCCCCTCCCCCTCCTCCTCCTCCTCCGCCCTGAGTCCCGAGCGTGAACAAGCCCTGTCCTTCCAGAAAGAAGTCGCGTTTCTCTGGAAAGACCAGACTGAATCGAGACAGGTTCACCTGCTGCAGGTCGTCCTCGACCTGGGCGAAATCGGTGTTGTAGGTGAGGTCCACGGCGAGGGCGCTGCTCAAGGTCAGCTTGGCGTCCCCCCCGAACTCTGCGTTCCATTCGTCGGGCTTGGGCAGGGCGGTGTCGGTCTTGAGCCCGCCCGTGGTGTACGGCTTCATCTCGAAGGCCCGGGAGTTCGAAGGGGTGGTGATCCCGGTCAAGTTGGCGGCCGAGGAGATCTTGTTCAGGCCGCGCCGCCCGAAGGATGCGGGAATGAAGGCGAGGAACGAAGTTTCGTTCTTCCAGCGAACCCGCCGCCGAAAGTTGATGCCCCAGGGCCCGCTCGCGCCGTAGCGCAACGATTTGAAGGGAATGACGAATTCGACGGTCCAACCTTTGCTGTCCCGGGCGGCCTTGGCGTCCCACACCGTATTCCAGTCGCGGTTCGTGTTGCCCTCGTCGGTGACGAGACCGTCGAACAGGCCGCCGAGCGGGGTGGTGTAGAACATGTAGGCGTTCCGCTTGTCGTGGAAGGTGTCGAAGATCACCGCGAAGTTTTCATTCTCGAAGAGGTTGAAGTGGTCCCGACGCATCTCGTTCGCCACCATGCGATCGGGGTGCGAGTCGAAACAGCGAGCGGAGACATAAACGTTCTTGGCGTCGAAGAACACCCAGGCCTCGGTTCGCTCGGTCGCGGGCGTCCCTTCCTTGGGTTCTTGCTGAATGAAGTCGGAAGCGGGTTTAAATCGCGAGTAGATGGCCTCATCGAGCCTGCCGTCGACTTTGATCACTTCACGGCCGAGGGGATTGGCCTGGAGGGTGACGCGGCCCTCGTCCCGGCTTAGAGTCTGAGCAGGCGGCGCTGCGGACTCGCTGGCGCCCGCGCGCGCCGGCGGTGAGAAGGCCGCAACCAAGGCTCCGGCAAAGACACATCGGGCGATGCGCAAGAGAGATTGAGAGCCCATTCCGTTGCGCGGGATGATACTCATCTCCGGCGGGCCGCCCGCCTCGTGCTCCGCAGTATTCATGAGCAATTGGGCCGCCCGGCCGACCCGATCGATCAGCCCGGGGCGCCCTTCCGACGTGTCTTTTCGGCGTACATTCCGCGATCGGCTACATCCACCGCCGCCAGAAGGTCGACCTCTCCGCCAAAAGGCGCGACTCCGATACTGGCTTTGAGACCGGCGGACGCGATCGATTGGGCCATGGCCCTTCTTCGCCCTTCCACCTCCCCGCGGGCGAGTCCTTCAAGGACGACCAGAAACTCATCTCCGCCCCAACGAATCACCAGCTCGTTCGATCGGACGACGCGCTTGATCTCTTCGGCGAGTTTCCGGATGATCGCATCTCCGGCGGCGTGGCCAAGAGCGTCATTCACGCTCTTCAGATCGTCGATGTCGACCAGGAACAGCGCGCCCTCGCCGGACTTTCCCTCGGCCTGCCTGCGGTCGACCAGAGTGCGGAAGACCCGTCGGTTGAAACAGCCGGTGAGAGGGTCGGTGTCGGCCAGGGTTTCAAGCTGATTGCGAGTGCCGCGTAGTTCCTGGTTGGCCAGGAGCAGGGCGTCTCTCGTTCGCTCGGTGGTGGCGAGGACCAGGCCGAGGGCAAGGACCACATCGAGAATAAGAAAGGCGAACGGGATCAATTCGCTGTGCGGGATCACGGAATTGGTTCGGGAGAAGTAGATGAGGGCCACCAGACAGCCCAGGGTGAGGAGGGCCTGGCTCTGGAGGGTGTAGGACGAAATCCGCAGGCCGACCGGCCGCCCCTGCGATGTTCGCCAGAGCAGCCATGCCGCCATCAGCAGAGCCGCGATCCGGAACGAGAGAGCGAGCACCACTCCGGAGCGGATGTCGCGGGTTGCGAAGGCAAGAATGCTGACGGAGGCCGCGATGGCCAGGAGGCCGAGGGTGGCCCCTGAGTGGCGGGTGTACTTGAACCTTTCGGCGGCGTCGAGGAGAAGAACCGCGTTGGCCATACCGAAGAAGAGGCAGAACACCAGGGCCCCCGGGTGATGCCACAGGCCGTAAGCAATGAGTGCTCCGCTGCAAAGCACCTGGGCGATGAATGAATGCGCCCAGGCCAGCAGGTTGGCGGCCGGATCCAATCGGGAGACCAGAACGAAAACGAGGCTCAGGACGATCGAGAAAGCGAAGTAGAGAGGGGCGGCGTCTTCGAAGGGCGCGCTCCGCAGCCCGGAATCCAGACTCTCCAGCAGCACTACGCGTCCAGCCCGGGCCGAAGCACCGGCGCGCGCGCCCGAACGCGCTTCAACTCCACCCGAGTTTGTCCGCTTCGTCCGAGGTCAGCGATTCGAAGAACCTCTCTATGTCCTGGGCGACCGCGTCGGGCAACTTCTTCGGGCCCGCGGCGAGTTGAACGCCCACCACGCGGTGGGAAGCGTCTACCACGACCACGGCATCGAAAGTGGAAGAGACACGCGCGTAGTCCTCAAGGGCGAGGGCGGCATCCTGACCGAGTTTTGCGGGCTTTGAAAACTTCACCCGGACTTCAGTCATGGACCCAGCCTCGAACCAGAGGTCGCTTACTTCTGAAAATACTTCGCGTTGATTTCCGTGTAGTGCTTCCAATTATCCGGAAGCTCGTCCTGAGGAAAGATGGCCTGGACCGGGCACACCGGGACGCAGGCTCCACAGTCGATGCAGGAATCGGGGTCGATGTAGAGCATGGTGGCGGCGGCGTGCTCCGGCGAGTCTTTCTTCGGATGGATGCAATCGACGGGGCAAACTTCGACGCAGGCGGCGTCCTTGGTTCCGATGCAGGG
>JANLSZ010000028.1:0-8324 GCA_031362685.1 Vicinamibacteria bacterium
AGGTGCGCGGCCGCGAGCTTCAAGGGATCCAGAATGATCTCGATCTCACGCGGGTCACCACCGACCACTTCCACCCGCCCGACCCCCGGCGCACGCGAAAGGGCAGGCCGAACCAGAAAGTCCGCGGCCTCCCGACGACCGAGCGACGTCCCGCCCACGAGGTTGTAGGAGAGGATCGGAAAATCCGCGGGCGTCACCTTCTGCGACTCGATCTCCGTATCCGCGGGCAGGGCGCCGCGGATCTGGGCAATGGCCGCGTCGGTGAACTGAAGCGCGCGCCACATGTCCGCGCCTTCTTCGAACTGAAGCGCGATCTCAGCCGATCCGCGAATGATGCGGGTCCGCAGCCGGCGCACCCCGAACACGGTGGCGAGCGCTTCTTCGAGCGGCCGCACCACCGAGGCCTCCATGAGCTCGGGAGGCATGTCGCCCGAGCGCGCCACCACCACGATGCGGGGGAAGTCGACCTCGGGATAGATGCCCGAACCCAGCCGCGACAGAGACAGGAGCCCCGCGAACACCGCGCCGATGCTGAGAGTGAGGATCAGCGCGCGCTGCTGCCGGAGGATCTTGAAGAGTCCCGACGGCTCGGTCATTTCTTTTCGCTCGGCGATTCTTTGGCCGCAGGCTCCTTGCCCTTCGGGTCCTTGGCCTCCGTCTCGGACTCTTCCTTGAGCGCAGCGCCCTCCGCGATCCCCACCGGGTCCTCAATGACCACGTGGGCTCCCGCGGCCACCCCGGAGATCAGCTCGACGCGATCCGATTCGGTAAAGCCGGTTTCGACCTTGCGAACGTGGGCTATCCCGGCCTCCACCACCACGACCTCGGCACTGCCGTCTTCGGCCATGCGCAGCGCGGCCTTGGGAACGAGAATGGCCTTCGGGTGCGCCTGCACGGCCACCCGAACCTGCACGGGAGAGCCGAGTGCCGTGCCCGGGGGCCGAGACAGCGGGCGCAGTCGCACGTCTCCCGCGCCGGTCGAAGGATCCACGGCCCGCGCGATCCCGGTCACGGTGGCGGTCAAATCCTCAGCGGGGGTGGTCAGGCCGCTGATCGAGGCGCTCTGCCCCGACCGCAATCGCTGAAGCGACGCGGAGGTGGCCGAGGCCACGACCTCCCAGCCATCGGTCGCCGCGATCTCAACCACCGGCGTCGCCGCCGTGCCGTCCACGAAGTCGCCGATGCGCCGGTCAACGCGCACGATCACACCCGCGAAGGGGGCGGTCACTTCCGACCAGGACCTTCGCCTTCGCGCGGTGGCCAGATTGGAAGCGTCTTCCGCCTGCGCCGATTCCGCCGCGACCGTGGCGGCGTCCGCCGACTCCGCTTCTTCGCGCGAGGCGACGCCCTTCGCGACCAGATCCCGGCTGCGCTTCGCCACCGCGCGCTTGAAGGCGACATCCGCTTCCGACCTTCGGGCCGCGGCTTCGGCGGACTTCAATTGATCGTCGAGGGCGCCGGTCTCGACCCGGGCCACCACCGCGCCCTCGCTCACCAACTCTCCGACCCGCGCGGCCAGGAAGACGATGCGGCCGGGAACGAGTGAAGCCAGGGCCGCGTCTCGATCGTAGGGCGGCGCCACCTTTCCCTGAAGTTCGATCCACTCCTTGATCGCGCCTTCTTCCGCTACCGCGGTCTTGACCGCGGCGGGCTCGGGCTTCTCCTCTTCGTTCGCCTTGCCGCAACCCGCCGAAAGGGCCGTCGAAATCGCCAGCAGCCCGAGCACCGCCGCGCGAACCCGGCGCCCGTCGCGCGACTGCTTCACGGTTGATCCTCCCCCATCGCATTCAAGAGATCCGCATGAGCGACGCCCCACGCGAGATACGCCTCCGCCAGTCCCGCTCGAGCCTCGGCCAGCGCCCGTTCCGCATCGAGGACCCGGAAGATATCGGACCGGCCTTCGCGGTAGGCCACCTGGGCGAGATCGGCTGACTGCTGCGCCGCGGGCAACGCATCCTTTTCGAGGGTCTCATATCGCGCGCGCGCCGCGTCCGCGGTCCGCCACGCCTGCTCCACCGCGTCCGCGATCTCGCGTTTCGCCTGATCGCGCAGGGCCAGGGCGCGGTCCCGCTCGCCGCGCGCGATGTCGAGGGCGGGTCCCGCTCCAATCGGCACGCTGAGACTCACCCCGATCGACCGGTCGGATCCCGGCTGGGTGGGATCGTTCGTATCGACGCCCGCCTCCACCACGAGGCCGGGGAATCGGAGCGCGGCGGCGAGCCGCACCGCCGCCTCCGCCCGGAGGACCCGCGCCTCCGACGCCTTCGCGGCCGGGCTGCGAGCGAACGCCGCGGCCGACGCGGTCTCGAGATCCGGTGCTATCTCGAAAGCAGGCAGGGGCCGCTCCACCTGAATCCGCTGCGAGATTTCGATCCCGAGGAGGCGGCGCAGAACGCTCTCCGCGATCCGATGTTCCTGCTCGGCCTGTGCGACATCCGCGGCCGCGATCGCCGCGTCGGCTTTCGCGCGCGAAGGCTCGAGCAACGCCACCCGGCCCGCGTCGTAGAGCGCCGTCACCGCGCCTGCGGTGGCCTTCACTCTCGCCGCCCGATCCATGGCCGCCTTCGCCATGTCCTCGCGCGCCGCGACGTTGAACCACGCGAGCCGTAGAGCACGCCGGGCCATCAACCGCACGCTCTCGCGATCGCTCCCGACGATTGCCGCCTCCGCCTTCGCGACCTCGATCCTCGCGCCGCGACCGGGCCAGGGCAGAGGCACGGAGAGGAAGTACGACTCCTTCGCGGTGATGGAGCGAGTCGCGAAAGTGAAGGACATGTCGGGCCATCGACCGGCCAACTTGATCCCCGCTTCGGCGGCGCGCAGAGCGGCTTGCGCTGCCTTCAGATCGGGCAGCAGGGCAGCCGCTTTCAGCGCCTCGTCCAACGACACCGACCTCGCGAGCACCTCCTCGGCGGAGACCGGGTATCCCAAGGGCAGGACGACCACGACGAGCGCGGCGAGGAAGGAATGGTGCGTGACTCGCGGTCTCGTCGGTCTATTCATTCGCTCTTTTGTGTCTCTCTACTTCTTGGCACCCACGAGCTTACCGTCAGTCCCCACCACCACCTCGCGGTTCTTCTTCCCGGTTTCCTTGATCAAGGCTTCGTACGAGACAACGCCGTCGCGCGTCAGTTCTTCGACGGTCGCGACCGAGCCATTGCCTGCCTCGCGAAGGAGTCCGGCCCGGACCACCTCAGGCAAGGCGCTCAGTTCAACCAGGGCTTCCGCCTCCAGAACGGTTCCTGCGGAGTCGATGACCACGTCCCGGTTCCTGCCATCCACCGTCATCTCCGCTTCGTACTTCGTCTCGCCCTTCTCGACCTCAACGGACAACCCCCGGAGCTTTCCGCCTTTGAGCTGTTCGTTCACCGTCTTCTGAACCGCCGCAGGCGCGTCCTTGAGCGCGATCTTCTTCTCCTCGGCAGCGGTGAAACTGGCCATGGCCAATGACAGACCCAGGATAGCCAACGGCCCCGGAATGAATTTCGACGACGCGAGTATGTGAATAGACATAAACGATCTCCTTGTTCGATTTGGTGAACGGGTTGGTTGCATTCTCGGAAACGAATTAACTGGGTTTTACGGTGAGGTGGGTTGAGGCACGGCCAGATAGCCTGGTCGCGCGCGCACTTTCAGATCGACGGAACCCTTCGCCACCACCCGCAGCTTTCGGTAAGAGCCGTCGAGTTCCTGCCTGAGGGGGGTGTACGCGAGGGTGTACTGAGAGCGGATCTGGTGGGCGAGGTCAAGGGCCGAGGCACTCACTTCATCGAGGCCGGAAGGAAAGTAAACGATCCCTCCGGTCGCCTCGGTGAGATCGTCCAGATCGTGACGTGCCTTTTTCGCCCGTGCGGGTTGCTCGTCGCTCAAAAGGCCGATGGCGTGAATCGCGACTTCGCTTCGATCGGCGTGTTGTCGAATTTCCTGAGCGGTGATCGTGCTCGCGTTATCCACGCCGTCGGTGATAACGAGAAGAGCCCTTCGTTTGTGGCGCGCGTGTTGGTCCAGATACGTCTCGCCCGCTTCGACAGCGTCTCTGAGCGCGGTCCCGCCGATCGAGTCCACGCGGGCGATGCCAGCCTCCAGGACGGCAACATCCTGGGTGAGGGGAACGTCGACGCGGACCTTGTCGCCGAAGTTCAGCACGAAGACCTCATCCTGCGGGTTCGAGGCTCGGACGAAGGCCAGCGCGGCGGCCTCGACTTTCTCCCGCTTGAGGCGCATGCTGCCGCTGTTGTCGATGGCGATTCCGAGCGAGACCGGAACATCCTCACGGTTGAAGAGGGTAATGGGCTGCCGCTTTCCGTCCTCGAAGACGGTGAAGGCCTCGCGTTTCAGGTCTGTCACCATCTCGCCGGCGTTGTTCTTGACCGTCGCCTGAAGGGCGACAATCCGGAGTTCGACGGAGAAAACCGGGGTCTTCGGCTTCGTCTGGGCCAACGCCGCATCGACGAGGAGCAGAGCGCTCAGAATGAAGATGCGCACAACGATCGCTCGGCGGGATGGAAAGACCCTCTCCGTCATTTGGTGGCTCCGGGTTCCGGCGCCAGGCGAACCGCGATCACGGTGCCGTCCGGAAATGAAATGTCCCGCCCCTTGCCGAAGACGCTGTTATAGCCACTCTTGGCCGCGCCGAAGATCCCGACCGCCACCGAGAGCGGTCTCGACACCTGAGCCAGCCCCATGCCGAGGAAACCCAGGCCGATGAAGCCGCCCACGCCGTTGCTCTGGGCAAGGCCACCCCTCACCTCCGGAGGTCCGCCGTCCGTGTTGTAGTCGAGGCCCTTGTTCAGAGTAATACCAAGGGCAATACCCGCGACCGCAGGAGCCACAAAGCGTGCCTTGGAGTTGGTAATGCTGACCCCGCCCTCTTCGTCAAGCGCCACCCGATTACCTCCACCTGCCTCGACTGAGTGCAGAGAGCCGCGCAATGCTTCCTCCGCCCGCGCCGGCGCCTGTACGGTCTCGAAGAGAAAGCGGAGTTGGCCATTGCGATGGAATGACCGCGCGGATTTTGCAAACGTCACTTCGCCCCTGAACCGGGCGCCCTCGGGAAGGATGAGGCGATTATCCCCGCTCAGAAGCGGTCTCGTCAACACCGCTTCGACCGGACTACCGCGGAGGGTGCGGGCGGAATGAAGCGGCGTGACGAGGCGGGCGTGGAGAATGCTGTCCGGCGGCGGGCGGGTCCCCTCGGTCGCCCTTTCGAGGGGCGTCACTTCCCCGAAATCGACGGGGGACTTCAGCGTCGCGGTGTATACCGTGGCCGGCGGCAGGTACTGAGGGTGAAAGGGCAGGCGAGCGATCAGGCCGTACTTCAGCCGTTGCAGGCGGCCCGGCTTCTTCATTTGGTTCACTTCCTTGGTCAGGCGGTGGACCTCCCCGGTCAGTTCCCGCCCGACCGCGGCGCGGAAGCCACTCGACTCCTCCGTCGGTGTGCCACCCGCCTCTTCAAGGGTGGGTTGCACGGTGGCCGAAGTCGTTAACGTGTCGATCTTCATCTCTCTCCCATCGTCGAACACGAGGGTATCGAACTGCAACACCGCGGCGCGGGGCGGAGAGAAGTCGCCCGAGAGAATGCCTCGATATCGAGTCGGTTGCGAGGCCTCGATCAACCCGTCGATGTGTCCATGAACCTTGGTTCCGGAAGGCACGACCATCCGGTCATATGCATAGATGGACTCCGCCACCGTCCCGTTCACGATCTGGCCCACCGTCTTTACCCGGATCCGCTCCGCGACCGCTACGCGAATGGGTCTTCCGGCATCAAGGATCAGATGAATCGGTCCATCACCGTGGGGGGCTTCCTGGGCAGCCACGGAAGCTCCCCAGGCGCAGAGCAGCAACGAGAGCGCCACGAGGCTACTCGCCGACCCGTAAGACTTCATCGGGTTCTTCTTCGCGGTAATCACGTTCTCGAATCTAGCCAGGGGGACATGAACGCAGGATGACAAGTCCCGGAATCGAAGTAACCATCCCGAAACTCGCGAACCCTCCCGTCGTCATCGTGTGTTCATTTGCGAATCCGTAGGGTCGGCCTGAACCACACTACGGTTCGCGTCCCGATAGTTCTTTCACTGCTTCTTTCCAAACTCAGGAGAAACTCAACATGATGTCCAGAATCAATCTCTCAGGCCTCGGCCTCATCGGGCTTCTGGCCGGCCTGCCGCCGTCCTTCGCCGCCCTCGATCAACCGTGGATGAAGTCGTTCGATGTCGATCCGATCGACCTGGTGACGGTCGGGGAAAGCCCTTACTTCATTCTCAAACCCGGCTTCCGGCTCACCCTGGAGGGAAAGGAAGGCGGCAGCGTAGTCCAGCTGGTCATCACCGTTCTGAATGAAACGAAGACGCTGGGCGGAATCGACACCCGGGTGGTCGAGGAGCGGGAGACCAAGGATGGCCTCCCCATCGAGATCTCCCGCAACTACTTCGCGATCGACTCGCGGACCAAGGACGTCTACTATTTCGGTGAAGAGGTGGACATGTTCAAACACGGCAAACTGACCGGGCACGAAGGGGCGTGGGCTCATGGTTCGAATGGGGCCCGCTTCGGACTGATGATGCCGGGGAAGCCCCTGGTCGGTCTCCGTCATTTCCAGGAGATGGCCCCCGAGGTCGCCATGGACCGCGCGGAGATTGTCAGTGTCAGCGAGCGGGTGACGACGAGGGCCGGCGTATTCGAAGGTTGCCTGAAGACGAAGGAAACCACACCGCTCGAGATGTTCGCCAAGGAATACAAGCTCTACGCGCGCGGGGTCGGGCTCATCCGGGAGGGATCCCTGGAGCTGGTCTCGTACGGGCTCGCGTCGGAGAAATAGCGGCTTGAGAATCCTGGTGGTCGAAGACGAGCCCGATGCGGCTCGGATGCTGGCCAAGGGTCTGCGAGAGAATGCCTACGCGGTGGATATCGCCAGGGACGGGGAAGAGGCCTGCTATCAGGCTTCCATCGCCGACTACGACGCCATCGTGCTGGACGTCATGATTCCGAGGCTCGACGGCGTGGCGGTGTGCAAACAACTCCGGCGCGAAGGGAAGGTCGTTCCCATCCTCATGCTCACCGCCCGGGATGCGATCGAGTCGCGCATCGCCGGCCTCGACAGCGGCGCGGACGACTACATGACCAAGCCGTTCGCCCTCTCCGAGCTTCTCGCCCGCCTGCGCGCTCTGGTTCGACGAGGGAGCCGTCCGCTCCTTCCCGACCGGCTGGTCATCGACGGCCTGGAGATCGACACTCGCGCTCACCGCGTTCAAAAGGCGGGAAAGGAAATCACTCTTACTTCGCGCGAGTTCGCACTCCTTGAATGTCTGGCCCGGCGGAAGGGCGAGGTGGTCGGTCGAGCGGAGATCGCCGAACATGTCTGGGATGAGAACTACGATGCCTTCTCGAACGTGATCGAGGTTTATGTGCGCCGTCTCCGCCGAAAACTGGACACGCCCGGGACCGACTCCATGATTCGCACCCGACGGGGAGAGGGTTATCAACTGGTGGGATCCGGCCCGGTACTTCCATGACTCTCTCCCTGCGTGCCCGCATCACGCTCTTCTTCACCGCGCTGCTGAGCTTTGTTCTCTTGATCGCTTTCGTCACCGTTTACTTCGGCCATCAGCGCTCCCGGCTGGCGCAGATGGACGAGGATCTGGTTCGCACCGACGTGATGATTTCGAAACTGATCAATACCGACCTGGACGAAGAGACGGCCCTTGAAACCGCGTCGCGGGAGGCCTTGGAAGACCTCGAACTGCCCGGGCTCGCGGTGGCGATTTTCGACGCGCAGGGGCGGCGGCTGGCCGGCGACCCGGACGTTCCGGCCGTGAACATCGCTCGGCCGCTCCAAGCAGTCAGCGAGGAAACCGCGCACGGAACGGCGCGCCGCTACCGGGCCCGTCACGAGCGCGGAGCCTGGGTCTACCAGATCGCGGCCAGTCACTCTCTGGCCACCCTCGAACGTGAACTGTCGAGTCTGCGCCGCGCCCTGACCGCGAGCCTGGTCGCCTCCCTGTTCCTGGCCATCGCCCTCGGCTTCTGGTTCTCCGGCGGAGCGCTGCGCCCCGTCATCCTGATGGCCCGGCAAGCCCGAGACATGACCGGCCAGACCCTGGGGGCGCGCCTCGGCTCCGCCGCGGGGTCCGACGAGCTCGGAGACCTTGGCCGCTCCTTCAATGGACTTCTGGAACGGATCGAGGCGGTCCTCGCCCAGCAACGGCGGTTCATGGCCGATGCATCGCATGAGCTGCGCACTCCGGTTTCCGTCGCGCGCACCGCGATCGAAGTGACTCAGGCGAAGGCGGGAAGGACCGAAAGCGAGTATCAGGAGTGCCTGA
>JANLSZ010000047.1:0-11902 GCA_031362685.1 Vicinamibacteria bacterium
CACATTCCAGGCAAAGCCTAGCGCCTCCCACTCTGAGGGCGTCGGCTTGCGCTTGCTGACCGGGTCGCAGGCGGCCTTGTCGAATCGAGACATATCCCATTCCTGGGCGAGGACGCCGCCCATCACCCTCTTCTGATCGAAACCCGTCACTCGATGAATGGAGGTGACGTCCATATCGAGAACGCGTAGATTCTTCTTGGACGCGAAAATCGCCTTGGCCTCCGCGCTCACCCCGGGCGCAATGACCGCCTCGAAGAATGAACCCGTGATCTTCGTGGCCACCGCCGCGTCGCAACGCGTGCTGAGGGCTACGATGCCACCGAAGGCCGAGGTCGGGTCGCAGTCCCAGGCTCGGCCAAACGCTTCTTCGAGGGAGGCGCCGCGGCCGACCCCGCAGGGGTTGGTGTGTTTGATAATCGCGCAGGCCGTACCATCGACATCCGTCACCAGACGCCAGGCGGAGTCGAGGTCGAGAATGTTGTTGAACGAGAGTTCTTTGCCCTGGAGCACGCGCGCCGCGGCCACCGAGTACATGGTCGAACCCATGTCGGAATAGAACGCGGCCCGTTGGTGAGGATTCTCGCCGTAGCGCAGATCCTGAATCTTTTCGAAGCTTTGGTTCAGGCGGTAGGGGAACACGCTGTCGCTGTGAGCCTTGGCGTAAGACTCCTCGGAGGCCTCGATTTCCGCCATGTATTGGGAGATCGCGGCCTCGTAGCGCGCGGTGTGCCGGAAGGCCTTCTGAGCGAAGAAGAGCCGGGTGGCCCGGTCGACCCCCGAAGGGCGCGCCAACTGTTCGAGAAGAAGTCCATAGTCGGCGGTGTCAACCACCACCGCGACCGATTGGAAGTTCTTGGCCGCCGCTCGCACCATGGACGGTCCGCCGATGTCGATGTTCTCGATGGCCTCGTCGAACGACGCGCCCTTCGCGACCTTGTCCTCGAAGGGATAGAGATTCACCACCACCACGTCGATCGCGCCAATCCCGGCCGCGCTGAGGTCGGCCAGATGCTCATCGTTGCGCTTGGCCAGAATTCCCCCGAAGACTTTCGGATGAAGTGTCTTCACCCGGCCGCCGAGAATTTCCGGAAAGCCGGTGACGTCCGAAACCGGCGTCACCGGGACCGAGGCTTCGGTGAGCGACACCGCGGTGCCGCCGGTGGAGAGGATCTCGAAGCCGAGGGCAAGAAGGCCCCGGCCCAGCTCCACCACACCTTCCTTGCGATAGACCGAGATGAGAGCGCGCTTCTTCTGAAGGGTCATGAGGTTTTTGTTCCTAATCAATTTCGGAAGGTCGGGGGTTGATGATCTGCGGAGGCTTTTGTCGGTTCAAGTCGCCTCCGGCGCTGCGCCAGATGGCGAGCCAGGTGGCAGCTACGGCGCTCACGGACCGAGAATAGGCGGTGGACGCCACCGCGAAAACCGGACTTCTGAAATCGATCTCGGCGTAGGGCAAAACCCGACCGTCGTCCTGCGCTTCGGCCCGGAGGAGGGCGCCCTGGGCCGCCGTCTTCGCCACGACGTTTCCGAGAAATCCGGGAAGCGCTTCGAGCTTCAGTCGCATCGAGTCCGGCTCGACCACCACCACGGGGATCTTCTCCCGGTTCGCGGCCACAAACAGATAGAACTCCCGCCTTATGGCCCTGGCCTTCGCGTCGTTTCCAAGCCCAGACCCCACCCCCGGATCGGCGAGGTCCACGGCCAGACGGTACGCGGCGCCGAGCGCGATGACCGCGCCTCTGAAATCCTGGCCGTGCAGGGCTTTCGCGCGCTCCGCGACGTCTTGACCAATGGCCGCCATCGTAGGCGCGGCGAGCCGGCCTTTCGGAAGATCGAGGTACAGCAATGATAGAGAGGGCGACTTCGACGTCCTGGCCTCGGCGAAGATCTCCGCTTCGTTGGCGAGAATGACCTCGACCAGCGACTGGGGCATCAGTTTGAGCGCGTCTTTCGCGATGCGTTGAGACAAGTCGGCGGGCCAGGCTTCGACCTGGGGAGAGCCAAGTACCACCGTGCCCAAGGCGAACACAATCAAGCCTTTTCGGGTCAAGCGATCAATCGATCCGCACAGGCTTCGCCTTGAGCGCCACTTTCCCGTCCTGCACGGCGATCCGGAAGTCGACCGCCACCGCGTCCTTTTCCTCGAGCAGACGGGTCCGCTGCTGCGCGATCAGCTTCCGGAAGGACTCGAACTTCACTTCCGACTCGCCCGCCGAGGCCCGAGCGGCCCGGAACTGTTCGTACAGGTCTTTGACACCCTCGTCGTCGTCGCGCAGGGTACTGAGGCGCACCTCCGACCGGCGGGGACCGGGCGTCTCCGTGCTCTTCGATCCGGCCGCGGATTGAAGCACCTGAACCGCGTCCGCCGCGACCGGTGCCGCGGCGGCCTCGCGCACCTGCTTGAGCTGCACGGAGGTGAGGGGCCGTCCCTCCTCGATGGCGCGAAGCCTGCGATTCCACAGGTCGGAGAGGGTGTTGTACCTCGCGGTAAGCGACTGGAATCTGAAACGCTCGACGTTGTTCCGGATCTCGACGCCCACATACCGTCGAACCAGACGATCGAGGCGTTGCTTGGCTTCGAAGGGAGCTTTGCGCTCCTGCCCCGCGAAGAACCGATCCCACTCCTTTTGGAGCTTGAACGTTCCCTCCTCGATCTTGGCCAGGTCCTCTTCGAGCACGCTCATGCGCGCGCCCTGCGGTGGCCATACCAGATCAGGGCCATCACTCCCTCACGAAGAAAGACATGAGAGGCAGCCACAGCTCGTGGCCATAGGGAGCCTTCTTACCCGCAATCAGGATCTCGCTTCCCGGGCGCGCGCCCACCAGCGAGGCGACGTCCCGCAGAAGTGAGGCCTGCTCGGTCTGAAAGTCGGCCCGGTGTCGGGTAATCGAACCCTCCTTGAAGGTGTGGAAGGAGGTGGCCTGGGCGGAAAGCCGTTTGGCCCTCGCCACCACCTCGTCCTCCGAGTCGTCGAAGACCACGGACAGGGCAAAGGGTTTCTGGCGGCGCCCTGGATAGAGGATCTCCACCAGTTCGTCCGACATGCCGTCAATATCCTCTTCGACCTTCGGCGCCACGGGGGGCAGACGGTCGGCATACGTCGGAACGCGATCCCGGCTCATCGTGATCGATGAATCTTATCGGTTCCGCGGGGTTTGGAGAGAACGCTCCGCGAAGTGGTCTATTTGCCCGCTCCATCGAGGGCTTCGATAGTGGCGATGGAGGCGGGGCGTTCGGACCGGAGGCGCGCCGCGACCTGCTCGTTGGTCGCCCACACCCGAAGGATGTTCTCGCCCACCAGTTTCTTCGCGTCGAGGTCGGTCCAGCCGCGCCGCAGGAGTTCGGCGACCAGGGCCGGGTACCTGGATACATCCTCGAGACCATCGGGCTGCTCATCGCTGCCGTCGTAGTCGCCGCCCAGGCCTACGTGGTCGATGCCCGCGATTCTTCGGATGTGCTCGATGTGGTCGGCCACCTGGGCCAGGGTCGCGTTCTTCCACGGAAACCGAGCGGCCACCTCGTCGATGATCCGCTTCTTCTCGGCGGGATCGGTCAAGCCCTCGAGCCGCGGCTTGAGGGCTTCGCGCCTCTCCCGTTCCAGGCCCGCCACTTCCGGAGAGATGAACCCCGGAACAAAGGTCACCATCACCACGCCTCCGTTCGCCGCCACCTTGCGCAGAATCGCATCCGGAACATTGCGCGGGACGTCGCAGAGCGCGCGGGCCGAACTATGCGAAAACATAACCGGCGAGGCGCTCACCCGAATCGCATCGTCCATGGTGTCGGGCGACACGTGGGAGAGGTCGATCATCATGCCGAGGCGGTTCATCTCGCGCACCACCTCTTCGCCAAACTTCGTCAGTCCCCCGTGGGTCGCGGGTCCCGCCGCGGCATCGGCCCAGTCGAGGGTCACGTTGTGGGTGAGGGTCATGTAGCGGACGCCCAGAGCGTAAAAGGCCCGCAGCGCGCCGAGGGAATTCTCGATGGCGTGACCGCCCTCCATGCCCAGCATCGAGGCCACCTTGCCCTTGCGGAAAATCGGCATGACCTGGGACGAACTGACCGCGAGCTCCAGGCGGTCTGGATATTTCTGGATCACCCGCTTCGCGATTTCGATCTGCTCGAGTTGGACCTTGGCGTAGCCCAGCTTTTTCGTCTCCTCCTCGCCCGGAATGTACACGGACCAGAACTGGCCGCCCACCATTCCCTGCGCCATCCTCGGAAGGTCGGTTTGACCCGGCACCGTTCTGCGAAGATCGTAGGCCTCGACATCAAAGGGCTTGTCTTTCCAGATGCGGATGGCCCACGGCACATCGTTGTGGCCGTCGATGAGAGGCGAGACCCTGAGAATGGCCTGGGCGCGGGCCAGGAAAGGATCGGCGGCGGCACTCCGCGGTGCGGTCTTGGGCACGGCGGGCACCCCCTGAAGAAGCGTCATTACGGCGACAGCAGTTGTAATCATGTGTCCTCTATCGATCATTGAAGGCAATCCGGGGAGCCGCGCGCGTCAACGTCGTGCCCGCTGAGCCCGCCGCCTTCTTTGCTATGGTAAACCAGCCTTAAGAATCAGCCGCCCCTGCACGGGCGACATGAACACCGCCCCCTCGTCGCGGTCGATCGAGACGCATTTCCAGCCATCGACCTGATCGCCCACCGAGACGACGCGTATTTGATCACCCACCCGAAGCGAGACACGGCTCTTCCCTTCCGCCATCAGGAACGCGACCAGGGTGAACGGTGGCGCGGAAGCAGGCGCAGACGAGGGCGCGGCCGTTGTCTCGAGACCACGGGCCGGTGGCGTCAACGGCCGAGCTGCACCGCTCTTCGGTCGCACCGTTGTCTTCGTGGACTCGGGCGGCGATCCGATCGGACCAGGATCGAACGCGCCAGCGCAGTTAGCGGGGGGAGAGACGATGCCGTTCGGGAATGATTCAAGAACGCCCGTGGTCAAAGAAACGCGCCATCGAGCGCCGGTGTCGCGAACGGCTACCGATCGAAGGAAGCCGCCTCGGGCCGGATCGCCCAGCCGTCTCAGGAGTTCCTGCACGTCGCCCCTCGCTCCTTCGGCCTCAACCAAGGCGCCCCCTTCGGGACCACTGCTCACCGAAAGGGCAAAGGGAGACAAGGACAGACCAGCGGTCGCGGCCACCGCCCGCTGACGAAGTGCGGCCGGAGCCGGGGACGCCCGGCAGGCCGAATCGATGGCCGTCCCGATCCGCGCGCTCAGCGATTGCAATTCCCGAACCGCCCGGTCGGACTTCAATCGATCTCGCCGAATGCGGCCCTGCTGAGCCAGCCGGTTCTCCTGATCCGCCCGCATCGGTGCGATCACCCCAAACCACAGGAACGCCGCCCCCACCCAGGGTAAGACCGCCGCCAACTCCGGGCTCAGACGATGCCTCATCATCGGTGGGCCGCCCCCGGACGATGGGTCACAGTCACGGTGGCCCGAACCAGTCCGGGCCGGCTCTCGGAGCCGGGCTTGATGTCCTTGAACCGGGGCGATTTTGAAAGGGCGCTGAGGAAACGGTCGTAGGCATCCGGAGCCCGAGCCACTACGCTGAACTCCAGTCGGGTCGTCGCGTCCTTCAAGTAGTCGATCTTGAGGCCGGCGATGAAGACACCTTGAGGCAGAACCTGGTTGAGATCTTCCCGCACACGTTCGGGTGAGGACTCGACGCTCGCCGTCACGATGAGGAGATCAGGATTCCTCTGGAGGCTTCGCCGCAGCTCCTCGGCCAATCGCCCGGCCTGCGCCTCTTCCGCCCTTGCCCTTTCGATGGAGAGACTCGCGGAATAGTCGGCCCTCCCTTCGGTCGCGACAATGGCGAGGGAGTAAGCCAGAGCGACGAAACCCATGATCCGCACGGTGCGCCAGACTCCCCCGGGCCCGTCGGCGGTTCCACGCGAGCCAAACTCCGGAAGCCCGAGACTCATCGGGAGACCCGATCGTGAAAAACCGCGAGGAAGGGAAACTGCTGGGGGTCGGCCGAACCTCGCGGCGCGGGCTGATCGAATACCGGATGAATCGCGACGTCGCGCGCCTTGCCGCGAAGGGAAGCTGCGTCCTCCCCAAGAACTCGGATCTCGCGCACCTCCGGCGCCGCCCGCAGGGCTTCATCGACTGTACGCTGGGCCCGGTCGTCGCCCTCAACCAGAAGGCGAAGGTGGATGGCGTCGATGACACCGCGACGGTCGCGGACCGCGATCGCGCAGGCCGAGTCACCAAAGATCAGATCGACCGCGCCCGCCTGGGGCGGAAGCCCGCGCAAAGCGGCCGAGAGAGCGGAGGTCACACAAACCCGGGGGAAGCCAAGGGAGGCCATCACCGCTTCACCCTCCGAGATGGTGGCCTTGAGGATGGCCTGGGCAAGCACGGCTCCCTTTCCGACCGACGGCGATGTTTCGGTTCGAATCTCGGCCTGGGCTATGGGAAACGGCAATAACGGGGCCAGCCGAAAACGCACCGCTTCTCCTTCATCGACCTCGATGGCCAGGGGCTTTCTGAGCCCCGACACGTCAACCATTGAAGGAAACGAAGCGCCGAGGGGCAACACAAGGGTGGCGTCGGTTGAAGGAGCCTTCAGTTCGCGCGCGAGGCGGGAGACCCCGTCTCTCGAGTCGGCAAGGACATCCGAGAAGAGGGCGGCCTGACTCGCGCGCGAATCGAACCGCTCGAACGCAAAGCGCATCAGTCGGACGCCTCGGGGAGTTCGGCGGTAGACGGCAAGGGCGGCGCTGCGGGTGTCGACAAAGACGAGCGCCTTCTCGGAGAGCCACATGAAGGCTCAATCTTAGGGCGTCTTGACCGTTCCTGAGTGTTACCCATCCTGCTCCGCCTGCATCCCCCCACCCCTTGCCCCCTTCGCTAAGATGTCGTGGTCGATGATGTCGCATCGTTGAAATCCCGGACGGGTTGAACGCCCGCCCACATGTGGAGGTCCTATGAAGGCTTTCGAGAGCGCCCAGATCCGGAACGTGGCATTCGTGGGTCACGGAGGATGTGGAAAAACATCCCTGGTGGCCACCGCCCTGCATGCCATGGGGGTGACGCCGCGGCTCGGCCGGGTGAGCGATGGAACGGCGGCCACCGACTTCGATCCGGAGGAGATCGAGCGGAAGATCTCGATTCAGACTTCGGTCGGCAGCGGCGACTGGTCGAGCACCCGAATCAATCTCATCGACACGCCCGGCTACGCCAACTTCGTAGGGGAAGCGCTGTCGGCTCTACGAGCGGCCGACGCCGCCATCGAGGTGGTGGACGCGGTGTCGGGACCCGAAGTGCAGACTCATAGACTGTTCCACGCCGCCGAGGATGCCGACCTTCCCCGGCTCTTCGTGGTTAATAGAATGGACCGCGAGAATGCCTCGTTCGGCCACACCGTCGAGGCCCTGCGCACCGCTTTCGGCCGAACCGTGATGCCCATTGCCTTCCCCCTGGGCGAGGCCAGCGGATTTGTGGGGGTGGTCGACTTGATCACCCAGAAGGCCTTCAAGTTCAAGGACGACGAAAGCGGGGCTTTCAGCGATTTCAAGATGGGGAAAGACCTGGAGGAGGCGACCACCCGCTTCCGGCAGGAACTGGTCGAGCAGGTGGCGGAAACCGACGAAGCTCTGATGGCAGAGTTTTTCGATAAGGGAACACTCAGTCCCGAGACCCTGGCCGCGGGCCTGAAGAAGGCCTGTCATCTCGGTCAGATCTTCCCCGCCGTTCCGTTCTCCTCGCTCAAGAACATCGGAGCGCCCCAGCTCCTCGATGCCATCGTCGCCTATCTCCCCGGCCCCACCGATCGACCGGCGGTCAAGGGGCAGGGACCCAAGGGCGAGGAAACCCGAGCCTCGTCCACCCGCGCCCCCGCGGCGGCCATTGTCTTCAAGACCATCTCCGATCCGCATGCGGGCCGGTTGTCTTTCGTGCGTGTCGTTTCCGGCCGCCTCAATCACGATCTCACCATCACCATCGCGAGCCGCGATGTCCAGGAGCGAGTGGGCGCGCTCTCTCACGTGGTGGGGAAGGCGCTCGCGCCCGCGACCGAACTGATCGCCGGAGACATTGGCGTGATCGCCAAGCTCAAGGAAGCCCACACCGGGGACACCCTCTCCGACAAGGCCAACCCCATCACCTTCCCGCCCATTGACTGGCCCGAGAGCCTCACCACTTTTGCCATCAGCCCCAAGAACCGGGGCGACGAAGACAAGATCGTCGTGGCCTTGCACCGCCTCATTGAGGAAGACCCGGTTCTGCGCCTCGAACAGGCCTCCGAAACTCACGAGCTTCTTCTTCGCGGCCTGGGGCAGCTGCACATCGAAACCGTGGTGGCCAAACTCGCGAAACGCTACAAGGTGGAAGTGAATCTGAGGCGACCCACCATTCCGTACCACGAGACCATCAAGGCCTCGGCCGATGGCCACGGAAGGCACAAAAAACAAACCGGAGGCCACGGGCAATTTGGTGACTGCAAGATCACCATGCGTCCGCTGCCGCGGGGCGAGGACTTCCGTTTCGTGAACGGCACGCATGGCGGATCGATCCCCAGAAATTTCCTGCCTGCCATCGAGAAAGGCATCCAGGAGAGTCGCAAGCGCGGGGTCATCGCCGGCTGTCCCATGGTCGACTTCGAGGTCGAAGTGACCGACGGTCAGTATCACGACGTGGATTCATCCGAAATGGCGTTCAAGGTCGCGGGGTCTCTGGCCTTCAAGGACGCGGTGGCAAAATGCCGGCCGACCCTGCTCGAGCCCATGATGTCGGTGGAGGTGGTCATGCCGGAGGAATTCGCGGGGGCGGTTATGGGAGACCTGTCGAGCCGGCGCGGACGGCCCCAGGGAATGGAGCCCTTCCGGGGCGCTCAGAAGATCCGGGCTGAAGTGCCGCTCGCGGAGATGGAGACGTTCGATCAGGACCTCACCTCGCTGACCGGCGGTCGCGGTTCCTTTCATATGGAGTTGATCCGGTACGATGAGGTGCCGGGACATCTTCTGGAGAAGGTGGCGGCCGAGATCCGGGCGCGACGGCCCGGAGACCATCCCAAGGAAGAGGAATCGTAGATGAATGTGAAAGAGCCCCTCCGGCGCGTCAACCTCACCGCAATGGCGTCGATCCTCGCGCTGTCGCTGCTCACCCCGGCCGGGCGAGCCCAGGAGGCGGCTCCGAAAATTGAGACGCCCCAGGTCACCGACGCGAAGGTGGCGGGCCAGGACGTTCCCGTTCCCACTCGCAAGAGGTACGTGGCCCCCGAGTACCCTTCTGCCGCGGCCACTCAGGGCATTCGGGGAATCGTGATTCTCGAGGTTGTGATCGGCGAGGACGGCCGGGTCCTGAACGCGCGAGTCACCCGATCGATACCTGGCCTGGATGAAGCGGCGATCGCCGCGGTGAGGCTGTGGGAGTACGAGCCTTCCCAGGTCTCCGGCAAGCCGGTCAAGGTTGTCCTGTCGCAGTCGATCACCTTCGCGTTGAAACTGCCGGACCTGCGGCGCGCTCCCGGCGTGCCGGAATTGAAGAGCGGCGGCGCGCCGCCTTCGCCTTCGGGCCTTTCGACTCCCGAGCACGCTTCGGTCGAGGTGACGCTCGGATCTCAGGGTGAAGTCAAGGAAGCGTCCGTCCTCGAGGGCAACTCGGTCCTCAGCGAGGCGCTCATGCGCGCGGTGAAGTCGTGGCGTTTCGTGGTGTCCGAAGGATCCACGCCGCCCTCGTTCACCGTACGAGCGGAATGGACTCCAGGGCCTCAGTCCACCCTCGCTCTCCTGGCGGTGGATCTGAAGACCGGGACGGCGACGGCGGCTGCGAGCCCCCCAAACACCGCGGCGCCCGGCACGGCACCTGCGGCCAGTCCTCCCTCTCCGGCCTCCGCAGCTATCCCTGCGGCGCCGCTCATTGCTGCGACCAGCCCTCCACCTCCTGCGGCACCTCTCGCTGCCGCGGCAGCGCCCACAACCGCACTCGCCAGCACACCCGGCGCGAAGGCCGCGGAGGCGCCTTCAAGCCCCGGCGCACCCGCCAGTTCTCCCTCGCCCGCAGTGGACACCGATGTCCTTCCGGCCAGGCCGGAGCCGCCCGCGAAGGAACAGGGCATCTCCGCGGTTGCCGATGTGATGCTTGGCGAAAACATCCCCGATCTGGCCAAGGGTCGACGACCGATCTGGCCGCCGCTGGCCCGCCTCGGCAGCATCACTGGAGATGTGGAAGTGCGCTTCTCCGTCGATCTGGCCGGGAAGGCGACGGTGCATTCGGCGGAGGGTCCGGAAATGCTCAAAGACGGAGCCGCTCAAGCGGTCAGCACGTGGCTTTTCCGACGCACCGCGATCGATCGCCTCCGACTCATCGCCACCTTCAAGTTCGGCAACGACCGAGCGCTGGCCAAGGTGGAGAGACAACCGTAGAGGCGGCCTTGCGGCCTCCCCCTACTTGGTGGCGGCGGCTTCCTTCGTTGCTTTCTTAGCGCCGGCTTTCTTGGGGCCGGCCTTCTTGGGTGCGTCTTTCTTGGGGGCGGGGCTCTCGGCCGTCTCGCCCTTGGCGGCCTTTTCCTTGGCTTTGTACTCGTAGCCCACGAGTTCGATGAGAGCCACGTCGGCGTTGTCTCCGGCGCGGTGGCCGAGCTTGACGATACGCGTGTAGCCGCCGGCCCGGGTCTGGAACCTCGACCCGATCACGTCGAACAGCTTCTTCACCACGATGGGATCGTGGATATCCCGAGCGGCCAGACGCCGGGCGTGAACGCGCTCGGCGGCCGTTCCCTCGCGCTTGGCCAGGGTGATGATCTTCTCGGCAAAGGGACGGAGTTCTTTCGCCTTGGGAAGTGTGGTCTCGATGCGCTCTTCGCGGAGTAGCGCGGTGGCGAGATTCCGCAGCAAGGCGATGCGGTGGGCGGTGGTGCGTCCCAGCTTTCGTCCGGCGGCCCGATGTCTCATGGTCTTTGGTCTTTCGTGTTTCCTCGCGGCCCTTCGTGCAGAAGAGAATCCGCGAATTGTCTCTGATTAGTCGCGCCGGAGAAGGTCAGGCTGAAGACGCATGCCGAGGGAGAGCCCCCACTTGCGCAGCTGATCCTTGGTTTCGTTGAGCGACTTCTGACCGAACTTGTTGATCCGGAGCAGCTCGCTCTCGGTGCGCACCACCAGTTCGCCCACCGTTTTCACGTTGATCTGGGTGAGGCAGTTGTACGCGCGAACCGGCAGTTCAAGATCGTCGATCTTGCGCCCGAGCTTCTCGCGCAGGGCTTCGCGATCGGTGTCTCCCACCGGCACCGGCACCGACTCGGAGGCCGTCTGGGGCGCGGCCTCGGCCGCCTCGGGAAGGTTGAGAAACATCAGCATGTGCTCGCGGATCAAGCGGGCGGCCAGGCCCACGGAATCGCGCGGGGTGGTCACGCCGTTGGTCCAGACTTCGAGGGTGAGCTTCTCGTAGTCGGTGGCCTGGCCCACGCGGGCGGCCTCGACGAAGTAGTTCACCTTTCGCACCGGCGAGTGCACGGAATCGATGGGGATCCAGCCGATGGAGAGCGACTCGTCGAAGTTCTTTTCGGCCGGCACATAGCCGCGCCCGAGCTTCACCACCATCTCGATGTTCAGCGACGAACCCGCGGAAAGGGTGGCGATGTAAGCCTCGGGGTCGAGCACATCGACATCGGCGTCGGGGGTGATGTGCTTGGCCCGGATCTCTCCCGCCTCGGAGGTCTTGAGGTAGATCGTTTTCGGATGATCCACGTTCAGACGCAGCGAGAGCTTCTTGAGATTCAGGATGAGGTCGGTCGCGTCTTCGGTGGCCCCGGGGATGGGCGAGAACTCATGCAGCACCCCCTCGATGCGGATCGCGGTGATGGCCGCGCCCTCGATGGAGGAGAGCAGAACTCGACGCATGGCGTTTCCGACCGTGGTTCCAAAACCGCGCTCGAAGGGCTGAGC
>JANLSZ010000054.1:0-2166 GCA_031362685.1 Vicinamibacteria bacterium
GGCCCTGTCGCTCCTGGGGGCCAGGCTACTGGCCTTCGCCGGCCTCCACTAGGGCTAGCCTTTTCTCTCAAAGGCTCCCATGAACTCCTTGAGCATCAGGGGATTGTTGCTCTTGATCGTTCCGGAGATGAAGTCCATGGCAGATGGAGTCTTCTTCCCGCTCCACACGTCCAGGAACATCTGCGACGTGGATTTGAAGAAACAATCCGCCTCGTCGGTCTTCCCGGCCTTGACCGTGCAGGCGGCGGGACCGAGGGTCACCGTCCACTTCTCCACTTCGTCGAGCGAGAAGTAGAAGGTGCGCGGTGTCTTTACGCTGCCTTTGACGAACATCGTAGGCAACGACTCGAACATCTGGGCGACTTCGCTCTTGGCCATGCCTAGTTCTTGATCCGGGGAAGGGACCCCACGAACTCGGAGACCAGCTTCTTCTGTGCTTCGGGGGTCATCGATGACGCCACGATCTTCGCCGCGCCAAGCACGGCGAGGTCCGCCACTTCTTCGCGAAGCTTCGCCATCGCCACCGAGGCCTCTCGGGCGATCTGCTCTTTCGCGCGACGCACGATGTCCTCGCCATCGGACCGTGCCTTGGTCATCAGGTCGACCCGGAACTCCTCCGCTTCCTTCGCGGCTTTCTTGATGATCTCTTCCCGCTCGGCCCCGATCTGGCGGACCAGATCCTTGTGCTGGGCAAGGAGAGCCGCCGCTTCGGCGCTGGCCTTTTGCGATGCTTCGATGGCGTCCCGTATCGACTTTTCGCGCGCATCAATCGCGGCCAGGAGAGGTCCCCAGGCGAACTTCGAAAGAACGAGGACGAAAAGAACGAACACCACGATGGTGAAGAACGAGAGCGTCCAGTCGATGTCCGTCAACCCCCCCTTCAGAAAGAGGAGAGGCGTCAAGTTCGAGAACAAGGTCTTACTTGATGACGAGCAGAATCATGATGACGAGCGCGAACAAGGTGGCGCCTTCGATCAAGCCGGCGGCCACGATCATGGCCCCGCGAACTTCACCGGCGGCGCTGGGCTGACGAGCGATGCCCTCCATGGCGGAGGCTGCGAGCTTTCCGATGCCAAGCCCGCCACCGATGATGGCGAGACCACTGCCGAGTCCGGCGCCGAGATACGCGAGTCCTACTGGATTGTCCATGTGCTGTTTGCTCCTGTTTAGAAGTGGTTGGATGGGGCGGGGGGAATTCTAGTGTGAAGGATGAGCGTACATCCCGATGAACATTGCCGAAAAGAGCGTGAATACGTAGGCCTGAATAAAGGCCACCAGCACCTCGAGGCACATGATGAACAGCGCCATCCCGAGGGAAATGGGAATCATCACGATGCCCAGGGTCTGAGAAATCGGGTAGCACAGAGGCACCAGCATGAGAAGGGCCGCGATCATCATGTGTCCGGCCAGCATATTGGCGAAGAGCCGGATCATGAGCGCGAACGGTTTGGTGAACATGCCGAGGAACTCGATGGGAATCATCACCAGCAACAGCGGGGCGGGCAAACCGTGAGGCACCAGGTTCTTGAAGTGTCCGACCACGCCGTATTTGGACATGCCCGCGTACTGCTGGGCCGTGAACGAGATCAAGGCCAGGGCGAAAGTGACGGAGAGGTTGCCGGTGGAGGTGGCGGAGAAGGGTAGCAAGCCGAACAGGGCGGCGAAGAGAATGAAGAAGAAGAAGCTCAAGAGCAGCGGGGTGTACTTTGCCCCCTCGCCGTGGCCGATGCTCTTCTCGGCGATCTCGTCCCGGACGTACGCAACCAGGGTCTCGACCACCGAACCCACGCCCTTGGGCGCGCCATTCCGGTAACTGGCGAGGGCCACCCGGGCGACCACGATGACGAGGGCCATGACCGCGAGCAGAAAGAACATGTGCTTGGTCGGGAAGGCTATGGGCAGGCCAAACGGGCGATAGTCGGCCTGGTCGGTGACGTGGTGCATGAGGATTTGGGCCGGGCTCTCACCATGGCCCTCTCCGTGGCCCTCTCCCTCGGCGGCGGGCGCTTTGGCAGTCGCCCCGGCCGTCTCGGCCGCCGCGCTTTCTTTGTGGCCGTCGCTCGGCGTGCTCACCTCCCCCGCCGTGGCGGAAGGGGTTGTGCTCTCCTTCGCCGCCTCATGCTGCGGAAGTGCGGCCAGGGCGACGGTAAGAATCCAGGGGCCGAG
>JANLSZ010000071.1:0-3492 GCA_031362685.1 Vicinamibacteria bacterium
AAACTTCCTGCTGGACGTGATTCCCTATCGACATTCGGATGCGGCGCAGATCCTTGGGGGGCGCTCTTGGCGCTATGCCAGGCTTTGGCGCTCACATCCGAAAACGACTTGGGAACACTGTACAGGCCAGGCTGCGCGCTCCGTGACTGTTGGGAGAAACCCCGTCGTCATTGCGAATGAGCCGGAGTTCCGGGATCGAATGAAGAAATCTCACGAGCTCGGGAGATTGCTTCGGTCCACCCCAAAACGACGGGTCCCTCGCAATGACGAAAAGGGGCTGAAATGGGCCTTACTCGCACGGGTTTCTCAGCAGGAGCCAGTCCGTTTTGTACTGCGACGAAGCAACCCCACCCCCCAACTACCGCTTCAGGGCGTCGGCCTGGTCCGGGGTGAGCAGGCTCTGGTTGCAGCTTTCGGAACCGCTGCGGCAGGCTTCGAAGTTCCGGGCGAGTCGAGCGGTGCGGACCGATTCGACCTGGTCGGGGGTGAGCAGCACCGGGTTGCAACTCGCGTACCCGTTCCAGCACCACGCGAAGTTCTGGGCGCGGCGTTCGGTTTCGACCGCTTCGAGCTGGTCGGTGGTGAGCAGTCCGGCCCGACACGAGGAGGAGCCGCTGCGGCAGGATGCGAAGTTCCGCGCGACGCTCGCGGTCTGCACCGACTCGGCCTGATCCGCGTTGAGCAGGGTCGGGTCGCACCGAGACTCGCCATTCCAACAAGCCGCGAAGTTCTGGGCGCGACGCTCGGTTTCCACGGACTCGACCTGGTCGGCGCCTAGAAGGCTGCGGTCGCATCCTACGAAACCGCTCCGGCAGTTGGCGAAGTTCCGGGCCCGTCGAGCCGTCTCCACCGCCTCGCCCTGATCCGGGGTGAGTTGGCCCTGGTCGCAGCTCGCGTACCCATCCCGACACGCGGCGTAGTTTTGCGCCCGGCGTTCCGTCTCCACCGATTCGATCTGGTCGGCGTTCAAAAGAGCGGGATCGCATCGTGAAGAACCACTCCGACAGGCCGCGAAGTTGCGCGCCATCCGCGCGGTCTCGACGGATTCAATCTGGTCTGCGGTAAGGAGGCCACGGTTGCAGCTTGAATACCCGTTCCAGCAGGCGGAGAAGTTATGGGCGCGATGCTCGGTTTCCACCGCCTCGATCTGATCGGCATTCAGGAGGCTCCGGTCGCAGCTCGCGTAACCGTACCGGCATGCGGTGAAATTGCGGGCCAGGTTCGCGGTCTGAACCGCCTCCGCCTGATCCCCATTGAGGAGGCCGGGCTTGCAGCTCGAATAACCGTTGCGGCAGGCGGAGAAATTCCGGGCCAGGCTTGCCTGCTCGACGACTTCAAGCTGTTCCGGCGTGAGTTCCCCGGGCTTGCAGGTCGAGTAACCAACCCGGCAGGCGAAAAAGTTTCGCTCTCCCTTGTCCTGGGCCAGGGCGGCTCCCGTCGTGGCGAGGGTGAGGGAGAGGAACAGGGCAAGGCGCAGGTTCCGCATGGGAAAAAGTACGCTGCCCCGCCGGCAGGTGTCAAGCGATCTTCCCGGACGGCTCGAGTCTGCACCGGCTGCAATCGGGGGTTCCGTTCTTGGTAACGTCCCCCCATGGCGCCCTTCGACCTGCCTTTTCTCCGTGCGATTTCATGGTTTGACCTTGGGTATGCCGAGATGCCGCCCGAAGACATGCTGCGACGTTACGAGTCGGGTTGGAGGTGGCGTGGCGTCCTTGGCGAGCCGACGCCTTTAGAGCTTCTGTTTATCCGAGACCTGGCTGCACGCTACGGAACGGTGATTCGTGATCTGGAAGCGGCCTGAGCACAGCGCCATTGTCGCCTGCCTGGCCGCTCTCGATGGGGACCTTCTGGCCGAATGCGGGTTCTACTTCGGCGGTGGGACACGCATCGTTTTGGACCTATCCGAGTACCGGCTCTCTCGCGACGTGGACTTTCTCTGCTCCGATCCCGCCGGATATTCGAAACTGCGCGCTCGGGCCCGTCGCGACGGGGCCGGAGCGCTGTTCAGGGAGGGCGCGCTTCTCCAAGGCAAGCCCTCCGAGGTTCGCGCCGATCAGTACGGGATTCGATTCGCCGTCCGAACCGACCAACCCGGGGGCGACATCAAATTCGAGTTCATCCGAGAGGGTCGCATCGAACTCCTGCCTTCCGTTCGTCCCGACTGGTCTCCCGTTCAGTGTCTCTCCATCGAGGATTGCTTCGCCGAGAAGCTTCTGGCCAATTCAGACCGTTGGGCGGATCGGCATGTCTGTTCCCGCGACCTTCTGGATCTCTCCGTCCTCCGCGCAGTGAGCGGACCCATTCCTCCGGGCGCCCTGCAGCGGGCAGAGAAGGCCTACGGTTCCGGCATCCGAGAGGACCTTCGGAAGGCGCTCGATCGGTTTCGGGATCTCTCCGGATTTGCGGCCGGCTGTTTCACCCGCCTGAGCCTGACGGATACCGCAGCCGTCGACCGGGGACTGGATCTGCTGAGAGAAGACCTGCTCGAGATCGGGTAGGGACGGCCGCTAACGTGCGGCCGCGGTTTCGTCGATCCAAGCGGTGACTTGGCGGTCGAGCAGATCCAGGGGCAGCGCGCCGTTCTTCAGGATCGCTTCGTGGAACGCTGAACGACTAGGCGCTGATGCCGATCTGAAAGGTCGCCGTGTAGCCGCTGGCGGGAGAGCCCGTGGGCGTCACGATTTCGGCGGACAGGCTGTCCGAGAAGATGCCGTCCGACAGGTTCGACATCGGGTTCGTGCCTCGCGAGGCGTAGACGCCCGAGCCGTGCACGGTGTTGTTGACCGACTCGGGAAACGCGATCTGCGTGGCCTTGACCGAGCGGCTGCCGATCGTCACCTCGGCATGAATGTGGGTGGCGCGGCCCTGATACCAGCCCGGATAGATGGTAGTGAACACCACCTCTCCGCTCGCGTTCGTGGTCTGAATTCCCCGCAGGTAGGTCAGGCCGGACTGGGTCCCGTACTGCGAATAGTTGCCGACCGCGTCCACGTGCCAGATCTCCACGTTGACGTTTGCCAGGGGAGCGCAGCCAGCGCTCGCGTTGACCACTCTTATGGTCAGGGTGAGGACAGTTCCTGTCTTCGTTTCGCGAATATCGCTGCGGAAAATGTCGGAGAGTGACGGGAAGGGCCCGGCGGTTTCCGTGGGAGTCACTGCGCAGGTCGCGTTGGCCGACGGGGTCGTGGTCGAAGTCGACGTCCCGGAAGAGGGGCTTGTCCCCGTGTCGCTGCTACAGCCGAAGGCCAGGCCAAGGCCTGCGCCGCCCATCGCTTTGAGGGCCTGCCTTCGATGGATTCGCTCTTTGAGCACAGCGGTTTTGTCCTTTCGGGGGGCCGGGACGGTGCCCAAATTGGGCAGCCACAGTCTGGCTAAGCGGCCTGAAGCAAGTCTTAAGCCAACAATCTCAGACTCTCGGGCCTCGCGGCCAGTGGTTGGCAGCTCGACGCGACATCCAACGGCCCCGGCAAATCAACGCCGCCAGGCGTACTG
>JANLSZ010000117.1:0-32660 GCA_031362685.1 Vicinamibacteria bacterium
CAGGAGGTCCGTCGGCCATTGCGGCCCCCCAGTCAAACAAGGAAGCGAGCCGGGTCTGGTGACCAGCACGGCCTTCAAAGCCGCTGACGTCCGGGGTCTCCCCGGAGGGGTGGGTTCGATTCCCACGCGCTTCCGCCATGCCCACCAACCCCGTGCCGTCCGTCTGCACCGCAGTACGTCATTGCGAGGAGCCAGTCTGTTGGTGCTGCGACGAAGCAACCTCCTCCCACTACCGCCAACCATCCGACTAACCGGATGAACGGGTGGAGTCGTAAACTCCGCACGTCATGAAACCGCCACGCACGCTCGAGGAACTGTGTGCCCAGCGCATCGCCATCATTGATGGGGCGATGGGGACCATGCTCCAGCGGGAGAGCCTTACCGAGGAGGACTTCCGGGGCGAGAGGTTCAAGGACGTCAAGAAGCTGCTCAAGGGCAACAACGATCTTCTGATTTTGACTCGGCCGGATGTGGTCGAGAAGGTCCACCGCGCCTATCTCGATGCCGGCGCCGACCTGATCGAGACCAACACCTTCAGTGCCCAGGCGATTTCGCAGGCCGACTACGGTCTGGAGTCGATCGCCTATGAGTTGAACTTCGAAGGCGCGCGACGCGTTCGGGCCGCGATTGACGGATTCCTCGCCGACGGGGGAGTGGGGCCGAAATTCGTGGCCGGGGCCCTCGGGCCGACCAACCGGACGACGTCGATGTCGCAGGATGTCGACCATCCCGGAGCGCGGGCCGTCACCTTCAACGATGTGAAAGTTGCGTACCGGGATCAGGTGCGCGGCCTGCTCGACGGAGGCTCCGACCTACTCCTGGTCGAGACCGTCTTCGACACCTTGAACGGCAAAGCGGCTTTGTTTGCCATCGAGGAGATCTTCGAGGAGCGCGGCTCCCGGGTTCCGGTCCTCCTGTCGGTGACCATCACCGACCAGAGTGGTCGGACCCTCTCCGGCCAGACCATCGAGGCGTTCTGGAATTCGGTCTCGCACTTCCCGCTGTTCTCGGTGGGGATCAACTGCGCACTCGGGGCCACGCAGATGAGGCCGTACATGGAGGAGCTTTCGCAAATCGCTTCGGTGCGGACGAGCTGCTATCCCAATGCCGGCCTGCCGAACGCCTTCGGCGGTTTCGACGAAACGCCGGAGACCATGGCCGCGGCCATGACCGACTTCGTCAAGGGCGGCTGGGTCAATCTGGTGGGGGGATGTTGTGGCACCACCCCCGATCACATCCGCGCGCTGAAGGAATTGAGCGAGGGTGTGAGTCCGCGGGTTCCGCCGACCAAGGTCCCGCTGCTGCGGCTCTCGGGTCTCGAGGCCGTCACCATCCGGCCCGAGTCGAACTTCGTCAACGTCGGCGAGAGAACGAACGTCACCGGCTCCCCCAAGTTCGCGAAGCTGGTCCTCGAAGGCAATCTTGACGAGGGAGTTCGCATCGCCCGACAGCAGGCCGACAACGGGGCGCAGATCATCGACGTCAACTTCGACGAAGGCATGCTCGACTCCGAGCGGACCATGGCCGATTTCCTGAACCTTCTGGCCAGCGAGCCGGACGTGGCGCGAGTGCCCATCATGATCGATTCGTCGA
The DNA here is from genome assembly GCA_031362685.1 of Vicinamibacteria bacterium. GTDB lineage: Bacteria > Acidobacteriota > Vicinamibacteria > Fen-336 > JAGNNV01 > JAGNNV01. The sequence continues at coordinate 1,594 of JANLSZ010000117.1, forward strand.
AGTGGTCGGTCATCGAGGCCGGATTGCAGTGCCTTCAGGGCAAGGGAATCGTGAATTCGATTTCGCTCAAGGAAGGCGAGGAGAGTTTCAGGAGACAGGCGAGGCTGGTCCGTCGCTATGGCGCCGCCGTCATCGTCATGGCCTTTGACGAGCAGGGCCAGGCCGCCACCACCCCGCGCAGGGTGCAGATCGCCGAGCGGGCGTACCGGATCCTCACTCAGGAGATCGGTTTTCCGCCCGAAGACATCATCTTCGATCCCAACGTTCTCACCGTGGGGACGGGAATTGAAGAGCACGCCGATTACGTGGTTTCGTTCATCGAATCCACCCGCATCATCAAGGAACGCTGCCCGCACGTGAAGGTGAGCGGCGGCATCAGCAATGTGTCGTTCGCATTCCGCGGCCAGAACGCGGTCCGCGAAGCCATGCATACCGCCTTCCTCTATCACGCGGTCAAGGCCGGACTCGACATGGGCATTGTGAATGCCGGGCAGCTCGGGGTTTACGAAGAGATCGATCGCGAACTGCGCGACCTGGTCGAAGATGTGTTGCTCAATCGCCGCCCGGACTCGACCGATCGCCTGCTGCAGTTCGCTTCCTCGATGAGTGTGGGCGGGGCGGCCAGGAAGATCGCCGCCGAGACCTGGCGAAGCCTGCCTCTGGAAGGCCGGCTGCAACACGCCCTGGTCGCGGGCAACGCGGATCACATCGAGACGGACGTGGCGGAAGCCCTCCAGAAGTACGGCAAGCCCCTGCAGGTCATCGAGGGTCCGCTCATGGACGCCATGAGCGTGGTTGGCGACCTTTTCGGTTCGGGCCGGATGTTCCTGCCCCAGGTGGTGAAGAGCGCCCGGGTCATGAAGAAGGCGGTAGCCTGGCTTCAGCCGTACCTCGAGGCCGAGAAGGCCACCAGTTCGGCCGCGGGGAAGGTTCTGCTCGCCACCGTCAAAGGAGACGTCCACGACATCGGCAAGAACATCGTGGGCGTGGTCCTTGCGTGCAACGGCTACGAGATCATCGATCTCGGGGTCATGGTCCAGTGCGAAGAGATCCTTCGCGTGGCCAGGGAGAAGAACGTAGACATCATCGGCCTTTCCGGACTGATCACCCCTTCCCTCGACGAGATGGTGCACGTGGCCTCCGAGATGAAGCGCCTGAAATTCACCGTGCCGCTTCTGATCGGGGGAGCGACCACGTCGAAGGCCCACACCGCAGTGAAGATTGCGCCCGCCTTCGACCATCCCGTGGTTCACGTGGTCGATGCCTCACGCGCGGTGGGCGTCCTCACCAACCTCAAGTCCGAGGGCCGGCAGACCTTCGTCGATGAGAACGTCCGGGAACAGGAACGCCTCCGGGTCGATTACGCGAGGAAGGTCTCGCAAAGAGTTCTGGTTCCCCTGGCGGAAGCGCGCTTGAAGGGACTTCAGACGAACTGGAAGACCTACGTTCCTCCCACCCCCTCCTTTCTCGGGGTGAAGCACCTCGACCTCCCGGTCGCCGATCTGATTCCGTTGATCGACTGGTCTCCCTTCTTCGCCTCCTGGGAACTGGTGGGCACCTATCCGAAGATCTTCGAGCATCCCAAGTGGGGCGAGCGGGCGAAGGAGGTCTTCGCGGACGGCCAGACCCTGCTTGCGACCATGGCGGCCCCGCGAGCAGTTCGGGTTCAGGCCAGTCTGGGCCTTTTTCGAGCGACCGCGACTCACCACGATGACATCGAACTTCAGACCGCGAAGGGGCGGGTGGAGCTTCACACTCTGCGCCAACAGACCAAGAAGGCGGTCGATGAACCGTACACCGCGCTTTCGGATCTGATCGCGCCCGGCGAAAGCGGGGTGTCCGACTCGATCGGCGCCTTCGCGGTGTGCGTCAGCGAGGGACTGGACGAACTGGTCGCCGGTTTCCAGAAAGACCACGACGACTACCACTCCATTCTCGCCAAGACGCTGGCCGACCGTCTGGCCGAGGCCGCGGCCGAATGGGTCCATCGCGAGGCGCGTCGGGCGTGGGCGATCGATACCGATCTCTCCACCCCTGACTTGATTCGGGAGCGCTACCGCGGTATCCGGCCGGCGCCCGGCTACCCGGCCCAGCCCGACCACTCGGAGAAGGCCACCATCCTCGAATTGCTGGGCGGAACCGTCAAGACCGGCATCACTTTGACCACCAGCTATGCCATGTCGCCGGGCAGCGCGGTCTCCGGCCTGATCTTTTCCCACCCCCAGGCGAGGTATTTCACCGTGGGTTCGATCGGCGACGACCAGGTGGAAGACTATGCCCGGCGCAAGGGGGTGGCTTCCAAAGATCTGACGCGATGGCTGGGAGCTTCCATGGCGTGACTTCGAGGTGACGCTGCTGCTACTTGGGGGTGACCAAGGGTTTGCGGCGGGTGCTCCCGCGCGCGCACTTTGGATGGCGGACAGGCCCGAAAAACAGCCTTGGAATCATGGCGCTCAAGAAACTATATAAAGGGTTTTGCGTCCCCAAACCTTTCTGAAAATTTCTTCGCCGCAAGGAGCGTGGTCGGAATGAGGGTGGCGCGCGCCCGGTGGCGGAAAAGCCCACTGAGAGCAGGGTTGACAGCCTTTCGAACCGCTCACTAGGCTTCGCGTCCCTCAAAGCCTTATTCATGTTCGATCTCACATTCAGTCTTCTCGAAGGCGGCCTTCCCCAGCTAGGGCGTGTGGTTGTTCTTTTCCGGTTCACGACCCCGTCGAGGATCGTGCGATCGGGCATGCTGAACTTCGATCGGGCCGAGCGTCGCTTCGTGGGACCGCAGCGGAACCAGGAGCTCATGGACGCTGCTCTGGAGTTCATACACAGCGTCGAGTCGGGTGCGACCCTTCCGCGCGAACAGACCGCCTGAGTTGCCTCACCGCTGGTCGTAGGCCCCGCCCGCGTGCGCGAATCGATAGCGGGCTGCGTGTTAAACTCCTCCTCCCCTCAGCTCTGGCCTCGGTGGCCGGCAGCTCGCGGTGATTCACTCGTCTTCACGATCAAGGTGTTGGTTTAGATGTCTTCAGGAAAAGGCAGGGCGATTGCCCCCGCGCAGGGTCAGTTGGGCGTTCTTCTCCCCGGAATGGGGGCGGTGGCCACCACATTCATCGCCGGGGTCGAGGCCATTCGCACCGGCCTGGTGAAGCCCGTGGGGAGCGTGACCCAGACCGGAACCATTCGCCTGGGGAAACGAACCGACAAGCGATCGCCGCTGGTTCGCGACTTTGTTCCCCTGGCCGAACTCGCGGACATCGAGTTCGCGGGTTGGGACTGCTTCCCCGACAACGCCTACGTGGCCGCCCGGAAGGCGGGGGTGCTCCACAACGAGCATCTCAACGCGCTCAAGCCCTTTCTTGAAACCGTGTCTCCCTGGAAGGCGGTGTTCGACCAGAACTACGTCAAGAAGCTCCAGGCGACCCACGTCAAGACGGGCAAGAACAAGATGGATCTGGCCGAGCAGGTCATGGTCGACATCGAGTCTTTCAAGAAGTCGAAGAACCTCGCCCGCCTGGTGATGGTCTGGTGTGGATCAACGGAGATCTACAAGAAAGAGAGCGCGGTTCATCAGACCATCGAAGCGTTCGAGCAGGGTTTGCGAGACAGCGACCCCGACATTGCTCCGTCGATGATCTACGCGTACGCCGCCATCAAGATGGGCATCCCCTACGCCAACGGCGCGCCCAACCTCTCCGCTGACTTCCCCGCCCTCATCGCTCTGGCCAAGAAGACGGGTACGCCCATTGGCGGCAAAGACTTCAAGACCGGTCAGACCCTGATGAAGACCATCCTGGCCCCCGGCCTCAAGGCGCGGCTGCTCGGCCTCGATGGATGGTTCTCCACCAACATCCTGGGAAATCGCGACGGCGAGGTGCTGGAAGACCCGGAGTCGTTCAAGACCAAAGAGGTGAGCAAGCTCAGCGTGCTCGAGGACATTCTCCAGCCGCACCTCTATCCCGACCTTTACGGGAAGATCCACCACGTGGTTCGCATCAACTACTACCCGCCCCGCGGCGACAACAAGGAAGGCTGGGACGCCATCGACATCTTCGGCTGGATGGGATATCCCATGCAGATCAAGATCGACTTTCTCTGCCGCGATTCCATCCTGGCCGCGCCCCTCGTTCTTGACCTCGCCCTCTTCTTCGACCTCGCCAAACGCGCGGAGATGAGCGGAATTCAGGAATGGCTTTCCTTCTACTTCAAGAGCCCGCAGGCCGCCCCCGGCCTTTATCCGGAGCATGATCTGTTCATCCAGTTGATGAAACTCAAGAACACTCTCCGCCATCTGCGTGGCGAGGATCTGATCACTCATCTAGGCCTCGAGTACTACGACTGAGGCCCGGGCGAAACCCCGAACCCCGACCCCTAGGAGAAAACCAAAATGGCAGCGCTCTCAGTCGGGGTGGTTCTAAAGCAGATCGTGGCCGTATCCGCCACCTGGGACAATTGCCGGGTCCTTCACTCCGATTCCGTCGGCATCGCCTTTGAAGTGGAGCGCGCGATCGCGGACAGCGGAGGTACGATCGAGGCGGCGGTCAGTCAAGTGTTCTTGCCCTGGTCGAGCGTCAAACACATCATCGTGATGGAGCACGTGCTCTAAGCGCGTCTTCCTTTTTCCAGGAGCAAGGCCACTACGGTCTTGGCGTCTTCGATCCGCTGACTTCCGAGCAGCTTCAGCGCGCCGGCGATAGACATGGTCAAGACCGTGATGCGCTCATCCGGGTCGGGTTCGGCCGCGCTGCTGAACAGACCGGTGGCCCGGTAGAGGGTGACGGTCTCGTCGCAAAAACCGGGCGAAGGAAGGATGCGAAGAAGGCGTTCCCACTTGCGCGCGCCCAAGCCGACTTCTTCGCGCAGCTCGCGCCTGGCTGCTTGGAGGGGCATCTCCCCTTCGTCGATCCGACCGGCCGGCAGCTCGATGACCTGTTCCTTGAAGGCGCATAGTATTGCCGGATCAGGGTGACCCGATGATCGTCGTGGACAGGCAGGACCGCCACCGATCCTGAATGCCGGAGGATGTCCCGTCGCGCCCGCACTCCGCCCGGTTCTCTGAGAATGCCGCTCTCGATCGAGAAGACCGGTCCCTTGAAGACAGTCCTCATCGTTCGCGCCCCTTTTGTTTCAGAATTGATTCACGCAGGCGATGGCGAAGTGTTTCGAGATCGTCGGGCCAGGGTTCTTCAAAACTCACGGCCTCGCCGCTCAAGGGATGGACGAAGCCGAGGCGTTGCGCGTGAAGCGCCGGCCTCGGAAAGTCAGACAGCAAGGCTCGAACCGCCTGCGGTGAACGGGAAGCGAGGGCGGAGGCGCCATAAGTGCTGTCGCCAACCAGAGGACACCTAAGCGAGGCCATGTGCACCCGGATCTGGTGGGTTCGCCCGGTGTGAAGGTGGAGGCGCAGGACGCTTGCCACTCCGAGGAGTTCCGTGACCTCGTAGTCGGTGTGAGCGGCGCGGCCATCGGCCACGGCGGCCATGCGCTGCCGATGACGCGGGTCCCGCCCCAGGGCCAGTTTTACCGAACCGCGGGCCGGTCGCGGTGTTCCGAGACAGATCCCGGTGTAGATCTTGGTGACCGTTCGGGCCTTGAATTGGGCGGAGAGCGAGTGATGGGCCTGATCATTCTTGGCCACCACCAGAAGGCCGGAGGTGCCCTTGTCCAGGCGGTGCACGATTCCGGGCCGGGTGACCCCGCCAATCTGGGAGAGCGTCCCACAATGGTCAAGGAGAGCCGCGGCGAGGGTTCCGCGGGAGGCGCCCGCGCCCGGATGAACCACCACCCCGGGGGGTTTGACAACCACCAGCAGGGATTCATCCTCATAAAGGATCTTCAGGTCACCCGCTTCGGGTTCCAGGGCCGAAGGAACCGCTCCCGGGATGGCGACACTGAGTCGGTCGCCCTCGCGCAGTTTCGCAGAGGGCTTGGGGCGTTCGCCGTTCAGCAGGATGGCGCCGATATCGATCAAGCCGTGGATCCTGGAGCGCGAAAGATCGACGAAGACGTCGGCCAGAGCCTTGTCGACCCGCAAGCCCGCGAGACTCTCGCCCGCCTCGAGGAGACGCGTCTCCTCGGTTCGAGGTTCAGATGACTTCGGGCTTGCGCTTGGCAATGAGGGGGAGGGCGGCGAGAGTGAGGAACACGACGATGACGGCGATGAATTGCGAAGTGGAGAGGGCGCCCCCGAAAACCGTGCCCCTGGCCACATCGCCCCGGAAGAACTCGAGGGCGAAGCGGAGAACCGCGTAGCTCAGGAGATAGACGGTGAAGACCTGACCCTCGAACTTCCGATTCCTCAAAACCCCGAGCAGGACGAAGAGCAGCACGAATGCGCCGAGCGACTCGTAGAGCTGCGAGGGGTGCAGTGGAACACCGAGGGGCACGCCCACCAGCGCATGAGCGTCCTCGTTGTGGAAGATGACGGACCACGGCGCCGTCGACACCGACCCGAAACAGCAGCCCGCGGCGAAACATCCAAGGCGTCCGATAGCCTGACCGAGGGCCACCGCCGGGGCCAGGACATCGAGGGTGGGGAAGAGAGGCAGGCGGTGCTTGCGGATGTACCACCAGGCTACCGGTATGCCGCCCAGCAGACCGCCGTAGAAGACGCCTCCGCTTTGCAGCACGTCGAGCAGCGCACGAGGGCTGGCCCGGTACTGGTCGAAATCGACCACGACGAGTAGAAGCTTGGCCCCGACCAGGCCGGCGATGATCGCGGCGATTCCCAGGTCCTGAACTTTCTGCGGGTCGAGGCCTTGCCCCTTGGCCAGGCGCCCCGCCAGCCACAAGGCGGCGAGCAGGGCGGTAACCAGGAGAACCCCGTACATGTGAAGAGAGAAAGGGCCAAGGTGCCGGCCCAGCAGGTCGAAGGCGGGGATGGTGAAGAGTTTGGGAAACATGGAGGAGTTCGCCTTGGGTCAGTGATTGCTGGAGGGAGTAAGTGAAGAGACGGCCGGATGCTAAGAGGACGAGACCGAGGGCGCCACCGCCGATTCGCGGTCACGCGGCCGGAACGAATCAACGACCAGAAGAACCAGGCCGATGCTGATGGCCGAGTCGGCCACGTTGTAGTTGGGCCAGATGTGGCTTTCCCAGTACATCTTGACGAAGTCCACCACGTATCCGAAACGCACGCGGTCGATCAGGTTGCCGATCGCTCCTCCGATCACGAGGCTCAGCGCGAAACGCGGGAGCCGTTCGTCGCGCGGAATCGTCCGAGCGTAGTAGGTGAGGGCGGCCAGAGCGAGTGCGCTCATCAAGGCAAACACGTAGGGCTTCCCGGGGATTTCCGTTCCGGACAGAAAGCCGAAAACCGCGCCCGAGTTCCGGACGTGCTGAAGGCTCAGAAGGCCCGAAATCAGAGGCACATCCTCGTAGAGCGGAAGCCTTCGGATCACCAGCCATTTCGTGGCCTGATCGAGGGCGACGATGAACAGAGGCAGAACGAAAGGCCGGAAGTGTCTCATTGCGGGTTCCCGGAGGGCACCACGGACGTGCAGCGGGGACACAGCGGCCTCGGATCCGCCCCCGCGAGGGTTTCCCTGGTCGCGGAATACGTCCAGCATCGCGAGCACTTGACCCCCTCGGCGCGCCTGACCTCGACCAGAAGATCCGGGCCGGCCGTTTCCTCGAGGGTGACCTGGCTCACGATGAAGAGATTGGCGAGATTTCCGGGGAAGGGCGCGGGAAGCGCGTCATGGGCCCGGAGGCGCGCCAGGGTCGTCGAAGGTCCCCTCAGGACCAGGCTTGCTTCCAGAGAGGATGCGATGGCCTTGGCCGCCCGGGAGGTTTCGAGCGCTTTCAAAACCGCCTCGCGGGCGGCGAGAAGAGGCTTCCAGGTCTCGAGCACGGCGCGGTCGGCGGTTACCGGCGCGGGGAACTCGCGTTCGTGAACCGTTCCCGGCTCGGCCTTGTGCAGCGACTCGTAGATCTCGTCGCCGGTGAAGACGAGGAGCGGAGCCATGTATCGAGCGAGTCCATCCGCGATCCGGAACATGGCGGCCTGGGCGGAACGGCGTCTCGGACCATCGGCGGCGTCGCAGTAGAGCCGGTCTTTGAGAACGTCCATGTAGAAGGCCGAGAGATCGACGGTGCAGTAGTGAACGAGCAAAGTGTGGAGGGCGTGATAGTCGTGCTCTTCGTAGGCCTTCCGGATCTTCGTCTCGAACTCGTGATGAAGGGCCAGGGCGTACTGATCTAGAGGCTCGGTGACCTGATGGCCGGCGGAGGGGTCGAAGTCGAAGAGGTTGGAGAGCAGAAAGCGGCAGGTGTTGCGGACCTTGCGGTAGGCCTCCGCCACTCGCTTCAGCAATTCGTCGGAGATCCGCATGTCCTCTCGGAAGTCGACCATGGAGACCCACAATCGCAGCACATCGGCGCCGTACTGCTTGATCGCTTTGTCGGCCTCGACCGTGTTCCCAAGGCTCTTCGACATTTTGCGCCCTTCGCCATCCATGGTGAAACCGTGGGTCAGCACGGTTTTGAACGGGGCATGATCGCGGGTGCCCACGCTGACCAGCAGCGAGGAATGGAACCAGCCCCGATGCTGATCGGAACCCTCCAGATAGAGATCGGCGATGGCCGAGACCTTCCGGTCGGGGTGAGCCTCGAGAGCGGCATGAAGCGAACCCGAATCGAACCAGACGTCGAGGATGTCCACTTCGCGACGGAACTCCGTGCCTTCGCACTTGCGGCACTTGAACCCTTCGGGGAGAAAGTCGGCGATATCCCGGGCGAACCAGGAGTCGGCGCCTTCCTGGTCGAACCGCTCGGCCACCCGACTGAGGATCGACGTTTCGAGATGCGGTTCCTCGCAGGCCACGCAGTAGACCGCGGGGATGGGGACCCCCCACAGTCTCTGCCGCGAAATGCACCAGTCGGGCCGCGTCGCGATCATGTTGCGAATCCGATCCTCACCCCATCCGGGGATCCAGCGGGTGGCCTTGATCTCGGAAAGCGCCTTCTCCCGGAAACCGCGGCGGTCCATGGCGATGAACCACTGGGCGGTGGCCCGGAAGATGACCGGGTGCTTGCATCGCCAGCAGATCGGATAGGAGTGGCGGTACGGGACTTTCGAAACGAGGGCGCCGCGTTCGCGCAGAAACTCGGTGATCTTCGGATTGGCGTCCCAGATCTTCTGGCCGGCGAAGTGCTCGATGTCGGTGGTGAAGAAGCCGCGATCGGTCACCGGGCAGTCGACTTCGAGACCGTACTTGATGCCGGTGTCGTAGTCGTCGGCGCCGTGCCCGGGGGCGGTGTGGACAATGCCGGTGCCCGCTTCCAGGGTTACGTAGTCGGCGAGGACGCCGGGGGAGGGGCGATCGATCCAGGGATGCCGGAACTCGAGGCCCTCGAAAGCGTCACCCTTGATGATGGCGATGGGATCGCCGAGGGTCAGGGCCTGAACGGTTCGAGAGCGAGAGACAGTCGCGTCCTTGAGGCCGGTGGCGAGAATGGCCACCGGCCCACCGGGAGACTCTTCGTAGAGCCCGTATTCAAGGTCGGGGTTGAAGGCGAGGGCGCGGTTGGCGGGCAGTGTCCACGGGGTTGTCGTCCAGGTGATGGCATGCACGGGTCTTTGGCCGAGGTCGACGGTGCGAGCCGAGAGGGGCGCTCTTCCAGCCGGACTCAGAGGAAAGCGAACGTCGACCGAAGGCGAGACGTGGTCCTCCTCGTACTCGATCTCCGCTTCGGCGAGCGCGGTCTTGCACGACAGGCACCAGTGCACGGATTTGCGGGCCTTGTAGACGAGGTCGCGCTCCACGAACTTCGAAAGCGCGCGCACGATGGTGGCCTGATACGACCTCGCCATCGTGAAATAGGGATGATCCCATTCGGCCGAAACGCCGAGGCGTTCAAACTCCTCGCCCTGGATGCCCACGAACTTCCGCGCGTGGGCCTCGCAGGCCTGCCGGAAAGCCACGGGGGAAAGTTCGTTCTTCTTCGAACCCAGGCTCTTGTCGACCTGGAGTTCGATCGGGAGTCCGTGGCAATCCCACACCGGGGTGAAAGGCGCGTCGAAGCCGAGCATGGAACTGCGCTTGAGCGAAAGATCCTTGAGCGTCTTGTTGACGATGTGGCCGAGATGGATGTGCCCGTTCGCGTAGGGCGGGCCATCGTGGAGAATCCACTGAGGCCGGCCTTTGCGGGCCTCACGGATCCGGGAATAAAGGTGCCTCGATTTCCAGATGGCCAGCCGCCTGGGCTCGGAGTCGGGCAGATTGGCCTTCATGGGGAAAGCGGTCTGCGGCAGGTTCAGAGTGTGCTTCCAGTCGTTCGCTTCGCTCATTGCAATCCGACAATTCTCTCATTCCATGAAGGCCTGCCAGAATCCGGGTTGATGACGTACTTTTCCCGACTTTCCTTTATTCGTGTCCTGGCCCTCTTTGCCGCGCTGCTTATCGGGGCGCTGTCGTCCTGCGCCTCTACCGAAGAATGTGGAACCTGCTCGGGCGACCCCGATTGTCGCGCGGGTTTCTTCTGCTCGACGTTTTCGGATGGAACAAGGCGCTGCGGGTCGGGCATGGGCGATACCACCTGCGGTAAGAAGTAGGAGAAACCAGGCTCGGGATTCACCTCTCGGGGACGCTGCGGATCCAATGAACCATGATCGAAGGCCATTCATGAGCGTTGGGCGTGTCCTGGTGGCGCAGTCCTATTTCCTGCGCTTCGATCCGAAACTGGAGGCGGCGGCCCAGCCCGTGCCTCCTTTGGGGTCGCTGATCTGCGCTTCGGTTCTTCGCGAGCGAGGTTTCGAGGTCCGGTTCTTTGACTCCATGCTCGCCGGTTCCGAGGATGAATGCGCGGTCGCCCTCGATAGGGAGAAGCCTGACACCCTGGTCTTGTTCGAGGACAATTTCAACTACCTCACCAAGATGTGCCTGGAGCGGATGCGCGAGGCCGCGGTGCGAATGATCGGCATGGCCCGCGATCGCGGGCTCAACGTGGTAGTGGCGGGATCGGATGCGAGCGACGAGCCACTCTTTTTCCTGCAAGCCGGCGCTTCGGCGGTGGCGGTGGGCGAGGGGGAGTTCGCGGTGGCGGAGTGGCTCGCGAGTTCCGGCGGGGGAACGGAAACCATTCCCGGGATCGTCGCCCTGGCCGGGGACGGCTCCATGGTGAGAGGGCCCGCGCGCCCGGCGGTCCGCGACGTGGATTCCATTCCCTCTCCGGCCTGGGATCTGATCGACCTCGAGACCTATCGCCGAGCCTGGACAAGGCGACACCATCATTTCTCTCTGCCCGTGGCTACCAGCCGCGGATGTCCGTTTCACTGCAACTGGTGCGCCAAACCCATCTGGGGGCAGCGCTATAACGCCATGTCCCCGGCCCGCGCCGCGCGCGAGGTGGAGTCAGTGAAGAGCCTTGGTGCGAACTACGTCAACGTGCTCGACGACATCTTCGGCCTAAAGCCGGGTTGGATGGAAGAGTTCGCCGCCGAGCTGGTGCGCCTGGACTCGGTTCTTCCTTTCCGGTGTCTGTCGCGGGCGGATCTTCTGACCGACCGCACGGTTCGCGCCCTGTCGAGCGCAGGCTGCGACATGGTATGGATCGGAGCCGAGTCCGGTTCGCAGCACATTCTCGATGCCATGGAAAAGGGCACGACGGTGGCCGAGATCCATGCGGCCGCGGCCCGGCTGCGCTCCGCGGGAATGAAAGTGGGTCTCTTCCTGCAGTTCGGCTATCCGGGCGAGACCGAAGAGGATCTGAAGGCGACTCTGAATCTGGTGGATGAGGTACTTCCCGATGACATCGGCATCTCGGTCTCCTACCCCCTGCCGGGCACGCGTTTCTTCGCCCGAGTGAAGAGTGAGATGAGCCGCAGCACCCATTGGCGCGACTCCTCAGATATGGCCATGCTCTTCAGCGGTCAGCACGGAACCCCCTACTACCGCCGCCTCCACGCCTATGCCCACGCGCGCTTTCGCCTGGCCCGCGCTCGGTTCGCTTCGGACTACGGCGTCGCGCGCCGTCTGCTTCTGGTCTTGCGCTACGGAGTGAAGCGCGCACTGATGGGGGTGGCGGTTTCTTTGGCTGCCCGCGATCGCATCCCGGTGCGACCCTTGCCCCCCGAACTGTCCCGTGAGAGCGCGGCCGCTCCCTCCGCCCAGGCTCTGGCCGGGCCCGGCGAGCCTTGATGACGCCGGACATCCTCCTGTCTCACGGTTACTTCCTCGACCTCGACCCGGTCGAGCGGAAGGTCAGGCGCCCGTATCCGCCGCTTGGACTCCTCTACCTCTCGGCCTATCTCAAGAAGGCGGGCCGCTCGGTCAACGTCTTCGATTCCACCTTCTCGACGCCCGATCGCCTTGTCGAGGTTTTGCGGAAGTCCCGTCCGCGGCTCTTCGGACTGTATGCGAACCTCATGACCCGTCCGCGGATCGTCCGCTTGATGGAGCAGACGCGCGAACTCGGGATTCCCGTGGTGGTGGGCGGTCCGGACGCTTCGGGCAACGCCCTTGAGTATCTCCAGCACGGCGCCTCGGTGGTGGTTCGGGGCGAGGGCGAGGCGACCCTGGTAGAACTCTTGGGTCGATGGTCTGGGAAGGAACCGCCCACCGATGTGGCCGGGACCAGCGTCAGGATTGGAGAGACCATCACCCATGCTCCGGATCGGGCACTTATCCCGTCGCTCGACGGACATCCGTGGCCGGATCGGGAGGCCATCGCCCTCGAGCCCTATCTGGAGACCTGGCGGAAGCATCACGGCTACGGCTCGGTTTCGCTGATCACCGCGCGCGGTTGCCCGTACACCTGCCGCTGGTGCTCGCGGGCGGTGTATGGCGAATCGCATCGCCGCCGGCCCGTGGACGATGTGGTCGCGGAAATCGCGTTCATCCAGAAACGGTACGCGCCGGAGAGGATCTGGTTCGTGGACGATGTCTTCACCATTCACAAGGGTTGGACGTTGGACTTCGCGGCCGCCATGAAGGCGGCGGGCGTGCGAATCCCTTTCGAATGCATCTCTCGCGCTGAGCGGGTCGATGAGGCGGTCGCCGACGCGCTGGTTGAGCTCGGCTGCTTCCGGGTATGGATCGGGTCGGAGAGCGGGTCGCAGCGCATCCTTGATGCCATGGACCGGAGAGTGAAGGTCGAAACCGTGCAGCGAGCGACGCACCTGCTCCGAAGCAAGGGCATCGAAGTGGGCTTCTTCATCATGGTGGGATATGAAGGCGAACAGGACGAGGACCTGGTGGCCACCGTGGATCACATCCGAAGAAGCGAGCCCGACATCGTGCTCACCACGACTTCCTATCCGATCCGGGGTACCGACTATGCCCTCGATATCGCCGACCGCGCCGTCAACAAGGGCCCCTGGGCGATCGCCTCCGATCGGGAGACCGTGGTTCGGGGCCGCCGTTCGCTCAAGTACTACGCCGCGGCCCGGGCCTGGATTGAGAACGACGCCGAGGCGCATCGACGGAGGAGAATTGGGCAAACGCTCGCCGCCGTGACCCCCGCACTCCGGGCCGGTTGGGCTCGATTCAAAATGCGGCTCCGGGCCGAGGAGCGCGTCGCGTGAGGGCCAGGGCCGAAGCCGACGAGGGGGCGCGGGCGGGGGATTGGCCCTCGGTGGCGGCGGAGTCGACCTCGGCCCGGGACGCCTCGATGGGGAGCGCCATTCGCCTCGCCGCCGAGATCGTGGTCCGGCTCTCTTCCATCATCGCCACGCTCTGGCTGACCCGGTCGCTGGGCGTCGCGACCTTCGGCGCTTTCCTGATTGCCCTCTCGATCGGCCTGATGATCGCCGAGCTATGCGATCTCGGGCTCAACGCCATCGTGGTTCCGCTCCTGGTGAGAAGCCCGCGCAGTCTGCGGACCCTGCTCGAGATGAAAGCGGTCATGACCGCCGGGGTGGCCGCGCTGTGCGTGATTGTGATTCCGCTCGCGTCACGCATCTCAGGAGTCGCACCCGTCCTGCTGGCCCTGTGCACCATTCATTTTCTCGGCGCGAGCTGGATCGAGCTGACCGGGACGACCTTGCGCGCCCTCGGCCGAAGAATCGATGAGGCGCTCCTGCTCATGGTCTTTCGCTTCACTCTGGTCGGGCTGGTGATCAGCGCGCCCTTTGGTATGAGCGTTTCGGGAGCGTCCATGGCCTACGCTCTGGCCATTGGACCCGCCCTGCTGGCCGGGGGACTGCTCTTGCGCGCCCGAGCGACCGAGGCCGGAGGAGCCAGGGGCGCGGATGTTCGTTCGATCATCCGGCAGGCCGCGCCCATGGGGGCCAACGGCTATCTCGCGATCCTCTCCACCCGGGTGGAGCTGTTTCTTCTTCAGGCATTTCAGGGCGGGCAGGTGGTGGGCCTTTTCGGCGGTGCGCTGCGGATCGTGGAATCGCTGCTGACTCTGCCGAGCGCTATTGCCGCGGGGGCGCTTCCCTCGGTGGCTCGCGACGCGGTGAGTGGGTCGCGAGGAGCGGCCCAGCGCACGTTCGGTCTGGTGGTGTGGATGGGCGTGCCCTCCGCGGTCGGCCTGGCCCTGTGCGCACCCGCCGTGCTCGGTGTTCTGGGCCCTGGATTTGTCGAGGGCGCGCCCGCCCTCCGGGTCCTGTCGGCCGCTCTGTTTCTCTGTTTCGCTAACGCCGCGCTGTTTCACGTGCTCATCGCCGCGTCGGAGACCGCGGTCATTCCCAGGCTCACCGGTCTGCGGGTCGGGGTGGCGGTGGTGCTTGGAGGCCTGCTGGTTCCCGGTTTCGGACTGATGGGAGGGGCCCTTTCGTTCACCGCGGCCGAGCTCTTTCTCTTTGGCGCCCTGGTTCGCAAGACCCGCGCACACGCCCAACTCCTGGTGATTCGCCCGGTGGGTTGGGCGCTTCTAGCCTGCGCTCCGATGGCGGTGGCCCTTCCGCTCCTGTCTCTATCTCTTCCTCTCAGTATCCTGATCGGCGCCCTGCTGTTTGTTGCGGCCGCCCTGGCCATTCTTCAGCGCGGAACCGAGGCGGGGGGGCTCGCGTGAACTCGATGGTGAAGGACGCGCTGCGTCTGGCCTCGAATCTTGATCCGGTGGAGCGCGGCATTCTCTGGCCGGTGGTCTATGCATCGATCTTCGGAGCTCCGGTGCGTTCCGCGAAGATCTGGTCGCAGATGGTAGGAGTTCGCGCCACCGAAGATGAAGTGCGGCGGGCTCTCTCCGGCCCGGCTCTAAGCGCTCTGGTGCATGAGGAAGAGGGCTTGATCTGGCATCGCCAAACGGAAAAGCGCGAAGTCAAAGAGGCGTTCACCCGTCGCGAGACCGCGACCAGAGAGCTACTACTCCGCCACCATGAAGTCCTTGCCTTCGTAAGGTCGCTCCCGAGAGTCCGCCTGGCCGCGCTCTCGGGAGGCTGCGCGCACGACGCCGCCGACGATGGGGACATCGACGTCTTTGCGGTTACCGAAGCCGGCGCCCTATGGCGGACCCTGCTGTGGGCGACTCTGGTCGCCAAAGCGCGGGGGTGGCGGCGAATTCTCTGCCTGAACTACCTGGTGGATGTGACGTCCCAGGCCTTGCCCTGGCGGGACTTCTACGGAGGCTTTGAGTTGATCAGCTTGAAGCCGCTCTCCGCGGAGGAGCCCTTTGCCGAACTGATCGCGGCCAATGGGTGGATCGAACCCATGTTTCCGAATTTCCTTCCGTCAAGACTTCACAGGCAGAATCCGCCGAACAGAATTCTCACCGCACCGAGAGGAAATCTTCTCGAGGCCACGGCACGCATGATTCAACGACCCTATCTCCGCCATCGTCTTCCCCAAAGCACCGGAGTCGAGCTTTCCGATCACGTGGTGCGACTCCACGCCACCGACCACCGCGCCAGGCTGCGGGGACTCTTTCAGGACGCTTTGCAGAAAATAGGAATGGAAGCGCCGCCATGGATCTAGAGGCTCAACTCCAGCCCCGCCCGGCCCAGAGCCCCTGGGTGGAATCCCTGTGTTGTCCGGAATGCGCAGGTCCGCTGAGCGAATCCTCCGGCGGCCTGGTTTGCAGTCGCGACCACGCTTTCTTCGCTACCCTCTCAGGAGTCCATCGTCTGCTCGGCCACGAGCGGCAGGCCGAACTGGCCGCGGCCACCGCTTTCTATTGCCGGGTGCGGGCCGATGAGGGATTCAAGCACTCCTCCGACCTCCCCCAGGTTCCCAAAGGTCATGTTCAGGCCCGGATCTGGAAGCAGCGGGCTCGCCACTTCGCCCGGTTCATGGACTGGCTCGCCCGCGAGCGGCCCAAGGCGCAATCCATCGTCGACATCGGAGCGGGTTGTTGCTGGGCGGCCCAGCGTCTTTCCGAGCGGGGTCATTCGGTGGCCGCGCTCGACATCAATCTCGATCCTCTGGACGGCCTCACCGCGCTCGGCGATGAGCGGGGCCTTGGTCTCGGTATCGAGCGGATCGAAGCGGACATGGAGTTCGTGCCCCTGGGCGCCAATTGCGCGGACGTGGTGCTCCTCAATGGCGCCCTCCACTACGCGCGCTGTCCCCAGAACGTGGTGGCGGAGGCGCGCCGGATCCTGAAGCCTTCTGGATGTGTGGTGATCCTGGACTCGCCCATCTACCGCCGCTCCGCCGATGGCGAAGCGATGGTCAAGATGAAGAAGAAGACTTTCTTGTCCCGCTACGGCTACGCGCCGTGCCGGGACGCGGCGGCCGGTTACTTCACGGTGGCCGAACTTTCGCGCCTTTTCGATCGCAGCGGTTTCGATGTTCGTATCGTCGGATGGCCCAACCGGCTTCGGGAGATGGGCCGCGATCTGATCGAGATCTTCCGGCACGGCCGCCGAACCGCGCGCTTTCCGATGATTGTGGCCAAGCGGCGGTCAGCCTGATCCCTGCGCCGCTGACCGCCATGACCTTTGATTCACTGGCGGCAAGCTACGACGCGACATTCGGCGCGTCGCCTTCGGGCCGCTTGTTTCGGTTTCGGCTGGGCGAGAGGGTGAGGACCGAGGCTCCGCCGCCCGCGCGCGTTCTCGACATCGGGTGCGGAACCGGGGAGGACGGTTTGTGGCTGGCCGCGCAGGGTTACGTCGTCCACGGTATCGACGAGTCGCTGCGGATGATTGAGGTAGCGAAGTCGAAGGCGGCTCAGCTCGGCTCGAAGGCCACATTCGAGTGCCGGTCGCTGCAGAGCTTCTCGGGGCCGGCCGCGGCTTTCGATGTGGTCATCTCCAACTTTGGCGTGCTCAACTGCGTTCCTCTGGCCGCCTGGACCGACCTCGTCCCGCGATTGCTCACCCCATCCGGTCGGGCCTTCGTGGTTTTGATGGGTCGGAAGCCTCTGCCCGAAGGAGTGCGAAGGGGTTTCGGGGAGGCGGACCGAGGGAAGGCCGCGAAGGTCCGCGTCGGGCCTTCGTCGGTGTCGGTTCAGTATGAGTCGGCGGGGGCGGTGAGAGCGGCCTTGGCCCGGACGGCGACGGTGGACCGGGTGGAGGCTCTGGGGTGTCTGGTTCCTGGCCCCGGTTACGCAGGCTTCGCCCGGCGCCACCCTCTTGCCCTGGGCGCCCTGGCCATGGGCGAGAGCGTCGTCCGCTCCGCTCCTTTCTTCCGCGATCGCGGCGATCACATCCGGTTCGAGTTTCGACGTCGATGAGGCCGCGCGATCTTCGGCTTCTCATCATGCACGTGTCGACGCGCTGCGATCAGACCTGCGCGCACTGTTCCATCTGGCAGTCGAACGGGAATGCAGTCGGAGAACTTGGGGTCGCGGCACGCCTGGCCATCATTGACGAGGCTCGCTCGCTCGGCGCGCGGGCCATTCTCTTCACCGGGGGCGAACCTCTCCTCTGCGATCACCTCGAGATCCTGGCCCGAGCCGCGAATGGTTCCGGTTTGTCCGTCCAGATCGCGACCAATGGGCTTGGCCTTTCGCGCTCGTCGTCGTGGCTCACGGAGGTGGTCTCGGAGGTCTATGTAAGTCTCGAAGGTCCGGAAGACATCCATGACGGGGTTCGAGGCTCGCGCATGTTCTCCCGACTGAAGGCCTCGCTCGCCGACACTCTTTCGCGGCCCCGCCGACCGCGTCTGATCGGTCGCTCGGTTATCTCAGCGCGGAACGCCGCCGTGCTTGAAGCGACGGTCCTGGCCGCCCGTTCACTCGGTCTCGACGCGGTTTCATTTCTTCCCGTCGACACCAAAAGCGGCGCGTTTGGCGGAGATCCCGCGGCGCGCGGTTCATTGCGCCCCCGTCCCTCCGAGGTGGCGGAACTGCGGAAGTCGATCGACCGGCTCGGCGCTTCCGGCGAGCTTGGACGTTTCGTGATGGAAGATGAGCGAACGCTGACGCGAATTGCGGATGGGTTCGGGCGGGTGGGATCGAGTCGCACCGCACCCGCCTGCAACGCCCCGGAGTGGTCATCGGTGGTGGAGGCGGATGGGGTCATTCGTCCGTGTTTCTTTCAGCCGGGAGTGGTGACGGGCCGAGGCCGGTCGCTCGGAGCGGTCAGGCGATCGGTGGAGTACGCGGGGGTCCTGGGCCGCCTCGGCGAGGGCAATCGGATCTGCGCCGACTGCGTTTGCCCCAAACACGTGGCCACCGGGGTGGCTTCGCTGCGAGGCCGAGTGGGCGCCGTCCTTGCTCGCGTGCTGCCCCCATCGGCGCAAAGGGCCGGGAGTACGGCATGACCCGCGCCAAGGTTCTTCTCTACAACCCGCGTGGCGAGAGCCACATCCTTCCCCTCGCCCTGGTTCACATCGGCTCGATGCTGCCGGAGTTCGACGTTCAAATCATCGATGGTCGGATCGAACTCACGCCGGAGGCGACCGTTTCTGAACTCTCCGATCACGCCGTCTGCCTGGGCGTGACCGTTCTGACCGGGAAGCCCATCCTCGACGCCCTCCGAGCCAGCCGGGCGGCGAAGCGCCGGAACCCGAAGCTGGTGGTGGTGTGGGGCGGATGGCACCCCTCCCTTCTGCCCGAGCAGTGCCTGGCTTCGCCCGCGGTCGACGTCTGCGTGAGCGGCCAGGGCGAGGAGACGTTCCGCGAGATCGTGCTGAAGCTCGCCGCGGGCGAGAGCCTGGACGGAATCGCCGGCATCGCGTTCAAGCGCGATGGCGTGGTGGTCAAGAATCCCCCCCGTCCGTTCCAGGATTTGAATGGCTTCCCCCGCGCGGACTTCGGTCTCATCGACATGGAGAAGTACTTTGTTCACCGCGGGGCGCGGCGGCTCGACTACTGCTCGTCGCAGGGATGTCCCTTCGAGTGCAGCTTTTGCGCCGATCCGATGGTTTACCAGCAGCGCTGGAGCGGGCTTTCCCCGGCGCGGGTGGTCTCGGAGATCGCCGAGCACAAGACGCGGCACCGGCTCGACCAGGTCTTCTTCAACGATGACAACTTCTTCACCGACCTCAAACGCACCGAAGCAATCGCCCGCGGCCTGATCGATGGCCAGGTGGGGGTGCAATGGTTCGGCACCGGCCGCGCCGATCTCTTGAAGCGCATGACTCCCGCTCAGTTCGCGCTCATGCGCGAGAGCGGCTGCTACAAGGTGAATGTGGGGGCCGAGAGCGGCTCGCCGGAACTGCTCAAGACCATCAAGAAGGGGACTCTGGTCGAAGAGGTTCTGGAGACCGCGGAGAAACTCGACAAGGCGGGCATCGGTGCGCGCTTCTCGTTCATAGCGGGGTTTCCCAATGAGCCCGCGGCCTCCCTGGCCGATACCTACCGTACCGTCAAAGCCCTCCGGAAGATCAACGGTGGTTTCGAGACGCCCATCTACTTCTACGCGCCCTATCCCGGCACCGAGCTGTCGGAGCGCATGCCCGCTCTTGGGTTTGAAGCTCCGAAAAAACTCGAGGACTGGGAGCACGTGGATCTGGATCACTCCATCGGTCCCTGGATCTCCGAACCGGTCCGCAAGTTCGTGCCCCGCTATAACTTCTACTTCCGGCACGCCTTCGAGCCGGTCGAGGGAGGCATCGGAAAGCGCGTGGCCCAGTGGTTCGCGCGGCTTCGAGTCCGCTTCGACTTCTACCGCTTCGACTTCGAGCGGCGCCTGGTCGATCTGTCGAAACGCGTGCGCACGGGCACCCCCGCCCGCCAACAGCCGATGATCGCGGAAAGCTGAGACTCATGGCTGCTGGTTGTCCAACGACGACTCCGGAGGCTCGATGAGCGAAAAGAAGCCCGTGGTCCTCTTCTTTCCTTCCTACTACTCCGATGAGGCCGCGCCCCCGCTGGCCCTGATCCACCTCGCCGCCCCTCTCGTCGCCAATGGGCACGAGGTGCGGATCGTCGATTCGGCGGTGGAGGATGATCCGCAGAAGTCCGTCCTGCAGGCCCTCGATGGCGCCTGTGCCCTCGGCGTCAGCATGGTCACCGGGCCCATGATCACTCAGGGCGTCTCCGTGGCGGCGGCGGTGCGGGCCGCCCGCCCGGACCTGCCGATCGTGGCCGGGGGATGGCACCCTTCGATTCTTCCCGAACAGACGTTGCGCTCCCCGCTTTTCGACGCGGTGGTCAAGGGGCAGGGCGAGGTCACACTGGCCGAGATCGTGGATCGCTGGAACGTGGGCGAACGGGACCTGAGCGGGGTCGCGGGGTCGTACTTCAAGCGGGGCGCCGAACTTGTGGCCAACGACCCGCGTGGATACACGGACATAAATGCGCTCCCGCGGCGTCCTTTCGAGATCGTGGATTTCGAACGGTACGCGAAGAAGTGCCACGGCTTCCGGTGGATCCTCTATTGCTCGTCGCACGGCTGCCCGTGGGACTGCTCCTACTGCTCCAACGCGTCGGTCTACGGGCGAAACTGGAAGCCGCTCCACGCCGAGAGAACGGTGGACGAGATGAGCGAACTCGCGGCCCGGTACAACCTCGACGTGATCGACATCATCGACGACAACTATCTGGTCCGGCGGGATCGCGCGGTGGAGATCGCGGAGAAGCTGCTTCACAAGGGAACGAAGTTCGGCTACTTCATCCAGACCCGGACCGATCAGATCGATCGGCTCTCCGACGACGAGCTTCGCCTGCTGCGGCGCAGCGGCCTGACCAGGATCTTCTTCGGCATCGAGTCCGGTTCGAAGAAAGTGCTGAAGACGGTCAACAAGCGCCTCGACCTTGAAACCGCGTACCGAACCGCGGAGCGATGCCATGCCACGGGGATTGAAGCGTCGTTCAACCTGATCTTCGGGCTTCCGGGCGAGGACGCGGAGGACCTGCGCGAGACCATCGCCATGGTCGACACCATCGGGAAGCGGAATCCCGAGGCCGCGTTCTTCACCAACATCTTCTCGCCCTATCCGGGCTCGCCCATCTTCCCCGAGGCGGTGCGGCTCGGAGTCCAGGAACCGAAGTCGCTCGAAGAGTGGGCGGTGTTCTATCCGAAAATTCAGAAACTCCCGTGGCTCACGGGAAAGGCGCATGCCCGGGTGCAGCGGATCAGGGACTACATCCGCATCGGCTACTCGGCGCGGAAGATGGTGGTGCATCGCCCGGATGGTTTCAAAGACCTGGTGCGACGCGGACTTGAGGTTCTGGCGCGGTTTCGCCTGCGCCGCCTGGCCGTTGGCTTCCCAATTGAAGTGTGGGCCCTTCGAGGGTGGAAGGAACTGAAGGGTCTGTTCGGCCGGAGAGAGCCGGTCATCATCAATTGAGGACGCCCATCGAGGCCGCCTGAGCACGCCCATGCGGATCGTTCTCTACAACCCCCGATCGAACTCGGCCGGGAAGCGGATCATGCCGTTCTCTCTCCTCGCCATCGGCGCGGTGCTGGAGGGAGAGTTCGAGTACGAGATCGTGGACGGAAATGCCGTGGGCAACTCGGATACTGCCCTCAAGGACCGCTTGGATTCGGGAGCGACCGTCTTCGGCATGACCGTCATGCCCGGCCCGCAACTGGAGGACGCCTTCCAGCGGGCGCGGGCCTTGAAGGCGGCAAGTCCAAACGCGATCATGATCTGGGGCGGGTATTTTCCGACCGAACATCCGGAGGCGTGCTTGAGCGGAG
Source organism: Vicinamibacteria bacterium (assembly GCA_031362685.1). Taxonomy (GTDB): domain Bacteria; phylum Acidobacteriota; class Vicinamibacteria; order Fen-336; family JAGNNV01; genus JAGNNV01. The sequence continues at coordinate 23,507 of JANLSZ010000117.1, forward strand.
GCTGGGTCGATTTTGCCATTCGCGGTCACGGCGAGTTCGCGACCCTGAGCCTTCTGCGTGAACTCGCGGCCGGGCGCGATCCGCGTACGTCCGGGGGCCTGGACGGCGTGGCCTTTCGAGGAAGTGATGGAACCCTGATCAAGGGCGCGGTGGCGCGCGTGCCGAACGTCGAGGATCTCCCGGAGTTTCCATTCCATCGGATCGAAATGGCGAGCTATCCGCGGTCGACGTTCCTGGGGCAGCGGACTCTCGGTTATCACTCGAGCTACGGCTGTCCGTTCCTCTGCAACTTCTGCGGCGTGGTGAGCCTCGCCAACGGAAGGTGGAACGCCCAATCGCCCGCGCGGATAGAGCGCACCCTGCGTCGCTACAAGGACGAGTGGAAGGTCGACGCGGTCGAGTTCTACGACAACAATTTCTTCACCCACGAAGACCGCTGCCGCGACCTCGCGCAGAGAATCGCGGGCTTTGGTTTCAACTGGTGGGGCGAAGGCCGGATCGATACGCTGCTCAAGTTCAAGGACGAAACCTGGCAAGCCATGACCCGCAGCGGCCTGAAGATGGTGTTCCTGGGCGCCGAGTCCGGCTCGGCCGAGACCCTGGCGCGAATGGACAAAGGCGGGACGCTCACCCCGGAGATGACTCTGGACCTCGCCGCGCGGATGCGGGGGTTCGGGGTGACGCCCGAGTTCTCGTTCGTGTTGGGGAATCCGCCGGACCCCGACGCCGACATCGAGAGCACGCTCGCCTTCGTCAAGCGGGTGAAAGAGAAGCATCCCGAGGCCGAGATCATCCTCTATCAGTACACCCCGGTCCCGGTGGCGGGCGAGTTGCTGGACGCGGCGGCCCAGAAGGGGTTCGCCTTTCCCAAGACGCTCGAAGAGTGGACATCACCGGAATGGCGTGAGGTGTCGCGCCGGCGTTCCGATCAGCTTCCCTGGATCGCTCCGAGCCAACGCCTTCGGATAAAGAATTTCGAACGCGTACTCAATGCGTATCACCCTACCGGCACCGATCCACGGCTCGTGGGCTGGCGCCGCCGCGTGCTGCGCGCGTTGTCCGGATGGCGGTATCGAACCGGCTTCTACGCAGCACCGTATGAGTTGCGCGCTCTTCAGAAACTCTTCCGGTATCAGCGGCCCGAGACCGCGGGATTCTGAGAATCATGAAGACGTTCCTCCGCAGTCTCCTCGCCGCCGCGGTGGCCACCCTGATCCTGGCCGGCACGGAGGCGGTAGCGGGCTATCCCCGTCCGTCGAGTGCTTCCGGCGCGTTCTTCTCTTCGGCATTCCTGGTCTACCTCCCCCTGGCTCTGGCGGCGGCGTGGCTCTTCTCGGTGCTCCTCCCGAAGCGTGGCCTCGACCTTTGGTTTCCGCTCTTCGTGGGCGCACTGCGGATGGCCGGCATGGTCTGGGGAGCGGCCAAGGCGGGTGAGTGGAGATTGCTGCTGTCACTTGTTTTCGCCCTGGGGGTCGTTCTGCTGATTCGCGTCCTTACTGAATCAAGGACCGGGTCGCCGCCATTCCTCTTTGGCCTCACCGTGGGCATTGTCCTGCCGATCTTGACGACGCGGGTAGCTTCGGGAACCTTCGCGTCCGGTCTTGGGGGTGAGGAGAGGGCGGTCGCAACTGGTGTCCTGGTGGGCCTGCTGGCCTTCGTCCTCCTGCGCGCATTCGTCGCGCGATGGCCGAAGGTGGCGCCCATCTTTCTGCTCGGGCCGGTCATCAGTCTGGGCTTGTGGAGCAGACAGAACGCGTCGTCCGCCTCTCTTCCTCCGGCCACCGCGCCACCTTCCTCGGTTCGCCGACCCGACATCGTATTGATCGTTCTCGATACGGTGCGCGCCCAGGCCCTCGCGTCGTACGGTTATTCCCGGAACACCATGCCGAACCTGGAGGCGTTCGCTCGCGGCGCGACCACGTTCGGCCGGGTCTGGACCGATGGCTCCTGGACTCTTCCGGCGCACGCCTCGCTCTTTTCCGGACTCCGACTGACCCGACATCGGTATGACGCCGGATTTGCGGGGGCGGAGCGAACATCGCCCGATCTCTTCCTGGCTGCCCGAATGCGGGGGGCGGGGTATGCCACGGGAGCGGTGGCTGCTAACTTCGCCCTGTTCGGCAAGGGCGATCCTCTGCTGCACGGCTTCGACCACGTCGACGCCGAAGCGCTCCGTCCGTTCGGGTTCAGGCCGTGGTTCTTCGATCTGATCTTCTGGTTTCCGCGAAGTCCATGGCTTCGGTCGTATGCGGCGGCGTTCCCCGGGCCCTCGATGCGCGCGTCGTGGGTGGTCGATCACGCTCTTGATTTCTGGTCGCGGCCGGAGGACCGACCGCGATTTCTCTTCGTGAATCTGATGGAAGCGCATCTGCCCTGGGTTCCCGAAGCCCAGGACCGCGGGCGCTTTGGTCCCACGGGGCTGGGGTTCGAAGGCGAGCAGTTGTCGGTCCTCGGCCGATACCTCAAGGACGGAAGGCCGACGCCGGCCGAAAAAGAGATCCTGCGCGCCCGGTATGACGAGTCGCTCTATTCACTCGACCGAAGCCTCGGCCGCCTGCTGGATGGCGTGACCAAGGCCGCGCGGGGCAACGGCGCCATCGTGGTTGTGACGTCGGACCACGGAGAGTCTCTCGGAGAGCACGATCGCTTCGGCCACCGTAATTCCCTCGACGAGGAAGCGACCCGCATCCCATTGATCGTTCGCGGCCCGGGCCTCGATGCGGGGGAGAGCCGCGATACCCCGACCCAACTGGTCGATCTGTTCGGCTACCTGGCGCGGTCGGCGGGCCTTGAGATCGAGCCCGGCCTGGATTCACGGCCCTTCGGAGAGCGCCGCACCGTGGTCATCGAGCATCGCCCCGGGCTGCAGGGAGCGCTGCCATCGAGCTACCCGCGTGGCGACCTCTCGGCTCTGATCGACTGGCCGTTCAAGTACGTCGAGGGCCCCCACGTCGCGGAGGCTCTGTTCGATCTGGCCGGAGACCCCGGGGAACTGCGGAACCTGGCCACCCAGCAGCCGAAGCAGGTCGAGGCGATGCGGCTCCTCCTCCGCGACCTCTCGGGCCCCCCCTCCTCGCCAAACGCCAAGCCCGACCGTGCCGCGCAGGACAGACTCCGCGCCCTCGGCTACGTTCGATAGCTCGGACGGCGGCCATTCCTGAGGCCGCCCTCGTGGCGGCTCATTCAGGGAGCCACCGCCCTGAACTCCTTGATGGTCAGCGTTTCGAAGAACCCCTTCTTCTCGCCCACGGTTCGCTCGCTCATTCCCTGGGCCCTGAGCATTCGAGAGACGGGCGCGAAATCGGCGTCGGATGAATGGATCAGAAGCAGAGCGCCGTTCCTGGTCATTCGTCCCCGCAGGCCTTCGGCGAGCTTCGTGAAGAAACGGTTGTCGACTCCCGCCGCAAATGCGTGGTCCGGCATGTTCTCGGGCGAGCGCGGATAAAAAGGCGGGTTGGTCACCATGACGTCGAATTGCAGGTCCGCCGGGAGGCCATCGAGAACATCCGAAGCGAGGACGCTGATCCGACCGCCGAGCCCGTTTCGGAGGGCATTCGCCTTCGCACACTCGACCGCCGCCGGATTGATGTCGGACGCGGTGACTACGGCTCCACCCCGGGCGGCCAGCAAGCCCAGAAGGCCTGAACCTGTGCCGATGTCCGCCGCCGCCTTGTCCCGAAGGTCGAGGCTCATCAGATGCCGGGCCATCAGCTGGCTGGAGGCAAAGTGCCGGGGATGAAGCACGCCGGGGGTCACGACCAGGTCGAGGCCGAACAGCGTGAAGGTATCCGGCCGGTCCAGGGTGGCGCGGATCTGGCGCCGCCAGATCCGATAGGCGAACCGGCGGACCGCGGAAGAGAGAGAGTTCATCCAGGATTGGGTGGAGACTTTAGCCCCGCCTCGGGGATTCCACGCCGGGCTACGTGGCGTCGTTGAGACACTCCCCCTTAGAATGGGCTCATCTTCTTTGTCATTTGTTTCCTGGAGGGAACCGTCTTGAAATCATTCTCATCTAGAAGGGCAATGCTCGGCCTGGCGCTGAGCGTTCTGGCCGGCGATGCCTTTGCCGTTCCGGCGTTTGCGCGCCGTTACGAAGTGGCCTGCACGTTCTGTCATCAGATCTTCCCCAAGCTCAACCGGATGGGCGAGCGCTTCAAGGAGCGGGGCTTCCGTCTGGAGAACGAGGACAAGTTCGATGGCAGCGCCTGGATCAGGAGCGCACCGATCTCGGGGCGCCTCTACGGCACTCGCAACATGCCCGAGGGTCGGGATGCGGGCAGCATCGGATATCTAAAAGTCCTCTCGGCCGGTAATCTCGGTTCCAAGGTCTCGTACTGGGCGGACGACGCCTGGCTGCGGGCCGGCGGGGACACCACCCACATCAATCCGGACAATGCCTGGGTACGGGTGGACTTCAAGGCCAAGGGGAAGTTCTACGCGAAGGCCGGCCGGTTTGAACTTGACCTCCCCGTGACTCAGACCCGCACTTCTCATTTGCTTCCGTATCCGATCTACGGAACCAACACCGGACTCGAAACCGATTCCATCGGCCAGTATCAGGACGGCCTGGAACTCGGGGGCGAATTCGGGACGACTCACGTATCGGCGGCCGTCGTGAAAGGAAGAAACAACGGGGGGGTGGTCGACCTGGCCGAGTCGTCGGGGGTTGGCGATCCTGACAAGTTCGACGCGAACCTCTTCCTGCGCGCTTCGCGCCGAATGGTCCGGAGCCGCCTCGGCGCGTTCGCCTATATCGGACGGAATGAATTGGTGGCGCAGCTCAACGCCACCCGGGTCGGGGTAGCCGAGGATGACATCCTCCGCCTCGGGGTCGATGGCAATGGCTGGTTCGGCAAGTTCAACGTTTACGGGGTCGCGATGTACGGCAGTAACAGCAACTCCGTCCTGTCGCTTGCCAAGCCCAGTGGAACGGGCGAGTCGTTGAGTTTCGCTGGCGGATTTCTGTGCACCGATTTCTACGTTCGCAACCAGGTGGCCCTGACCGCGCGGATTCAGACCCGCAGTGTCGACGCGCCCGGCTCGTCCAGCAAGAACTCCCTGACCTCGTTTCTCCCCGGAATCCAGATCGTGGTCTGGAAGCTGAAGTTCTCCGGACAAATGAACTTCTCCAACAACGAGGTGAAGCGGTTCAGCGCGATCCAGATTGAGACGGCGTTCTAGACCCCAGTCGATGAGCCGCGGCGAAGGCTCGGGGTGGTGACGGAGGCGATCAGGCTATGGGGGCCTCGCGCCGCTGCCCTCGCCCTGATCGTGGTCCAGTTGCCCGTGCTGGCCAGGACGGCGGGTGACCCGTCGCAGAGCGATTTCGCCAACTACTTCACGCCCGCGTTCGTCCTGGCCCGCGGCGGTGAGGTGGGCCCCTTGTACGACCGCGACAGTTTCGACCGTGCTCTGGTTCAGACCGGCATCCGCGGCCTCGGCTCGTTTATTCCCCATCTGCCGGCCAATGCGCTCTGGCTTCTTCCGTTTGCCACCTTGCCTCCGGAGAACGCAAAGGCGGCGTGGACGGTGCTGCTGGTTCTCTTCATCGGTGTCACCATCGCGGCGACGGTTCGAATAGCTCCGGGTGCAGGGCCGTGGATGGCCGCCATTCTCGTTCTCGCTCCGACGCTTGCCATTCGGAATGGCCTCGCCTTCGGGCAGCCGTATCCGATCCTGGCCGCCCTGCTGATCTGTGGGACTCTCGCTCTTGAGCGAGGGCGGGCGTTCCTCGCGGGTCTTCTTTTGGGGCTGGGCGTTTCGTTCAAGCCCTATGCGCTCGGGATTGGTTTGCTCTTCCTTCATCGCGACCGGCGTCGGTCTCTCACCGGTTTCATTGTCGGCGCGATCGCGCCCTCTCTGGCTCTGTGGATCATGGCTGGGGGACAGCCCTTCGCCGAGTTCTTTTCCAAGGTCCTGCCCTGGATGGTCAGGGGCGATATCCAGGATCCGTTCTCTCCGGGCTGGGGAAGTGCGATGGCCCTCTCCAATCGCTTCCTACGCTTTGAACCGGACCTGAATCCGCTACCGTGGTTCGATGCCCCATCTCTGGCCCGGTTCGTAGGCGCTTCGGTTTCCGCGGCGCTCCTGGTTCTCGGCATCCTTTTGGGTCGGCGGGCCCTGGATTCAAAAAAGCCGCTCGACGCCGTGGGCATCAGTATTGGCTGCGCTTTGTGCGCGTCTCCGTTTGTGGCTTCGTACCATCTGATACTCCTTGTGGTTCCGGTCCTGGCGGTTGCCTCGCGCTTGGGTGGGAGTGCTCTCGGCCTGTGGATGTTGGGCTGGGCCATCCTTGGGTCCTCTCTCGTGAACACGTTCCGGTACGCATCGGGTGTTCTCGCACCCTTGGCCTACCTTCGCTTCTTCGGACTCCTTGGCCTGGTGCTGGTGGTCTGCTGGCCGTTCGTGAACCGTCGGACGGTGAGTACCGCGATGGCCCTCGGTGTTCTGGCCGGCGCCCTGGCTTTGCCGAGGGGCGGCCGGGAGGAATCCTGGGCCCGGATCGAATCGGCGAAGGGTTACTCAATGATGCGGCCCCATTTCTGTGGAACCATTCTGCGCTGGTGGTCTCCTTCGAAGGACGGTCACCGATTGGAGAGCCGTGGAGAGAGAGAGGAATGTTCGGCTGACTCGGCGCAATCGCCGTCGGTCGGTGGGACCGCACCGGTGGCTTTCCGCGGCGCGGTCACGATCTCTCGGTTCGCCGCAGGCTCGTGGAACTTGTACCTTCGAACCGGGCCCCCGAACGCTTCGGAGACCAGGCTCACGTTCTCCGACGCCAATGAAGTCGACCCGGTGTTCACTCCCGATGGCTGCGCCGTGGTTTTCGCCTCCGATCAGGGGAGAGGACTCGGTTCGACCGCGCTCTACCGCCTCGACGTGTCGAACCTCAGGGATGGATGCGCAGGATCTCCGCCCGCCGAGGGCCCGCGCTGATCTGAGCGACCAGGGTGATGGGCGATCGACTCGCCCTCGTTTCTTCCCGGCCGGCATCGTCCACGAGCACCAGCAGGGGGCATCCGACCTGGCTCCGAACCGTGCCCGTCCTGGCCCGCAGATGGGCGGCGATCCGATCTCGGTCGGGGGAGGCGTCGGCCAGCGATGCCACCCGTTCCCGGGCCCGGTCCACATTCCCAAAGGCCGCGCCCACTTTCGCGACGTAGCGGTCGACCAGGGCGGGGTCCACGGCGGGAGCGAACACGGTCACGCATTCACCCGAAGCGCGGTTGGACTCGATCGCGCGGGCTACGTCGCGGGCGAGGGCGAGATCGGGCTCGCGTGCCGCGGCCCTCAAGAGTGCGATCTCAAACCTGACATTCCGTCCCGCAAACAAGAGCGAGGCCGCGATACACGCGGCGAAGGCGATGGTGGATCGGGCGCTGATCTGCTGAAGGGCGATGGCGGCGAGCCCGAGACCCAGCAGGACCGGGAGATGGATCAGCCGTTCGGACATGAGGCCGCTGCCCGGCGGGTACTCGTGGCCAAAGGCGATGGTCACCGCGATTACCAGGACGAGGCCAGCCGCGACCCTAAGGACCATTCGGTCGGGCCGGGCCACGCACAAGGCGATGGCGATTCCGGCGGCCGCGGGGACGAAAGCGGTCTCATACTCGATGAACTTGCGAGAGAGAAAAACAAATCGCGACAGCCGTCCGGCCTGAAGATCGAGATCCACCACGTAAAGGCCGCTCGGCGCCAGGCCCTGCCACCACAAGGTCCAGCCCACTACCGGAAGGCCTGCGACCAGCGTAGCCATTCGCGAGCGGGAGACCCAGAGGAAGGCGGGTAGAAAAAGCCAGACCTCGTATCTACAAAGGCAGGCTGCGGCCATTATGAGAGCCCCGAAGATCTCCCGGTTGGATGCGGCGAAGTAGAAGGCCCAGGCCAGGAGGGCATAGGCCACCGGCTCCTGATAGGGCACGATGGAGTAATAGGTAAGCAGGGGATCGAAGGAAAGGAGGAGTGCTCCGAACAGAGCCGCCCTCGAATCAAGGGCGAGGCCGAGCAGAGCGGTGAGGCCGGCGGCCAGGAGGCCGCCCCAGGCGCAGAAGATCAGCCGTACCAGAAGCGGGTCATCCTGAATCGCCTTTCCGGCCATCACCATGATCTGGGGAAGAGGGAGCTGGTAGCCCAGGAGAAAGCTGCCGGCGTTGGCCAGTCGAGCGGTGGCGTCGCTGCCGTGAATGGTCGGGAAGAGGAGAGCGAAAGCGGTTCGCCCCGAAACGGCGAAGAGCAGGGCAACCCCGATCCAAACGCGGCCCGCTTGATCCGGGCGGAGGCGGGATGGACGGGAGGACATCGGCTGGATGCTATGCTTTTTGACCTTCAGTCCGCGTGGCGGCTGTGAAACCGTAACCCCCCATGAACGACATCGATGCCCGCCTGGCAAATATGCTCGCCACCCGCGACCCCTCGCGGGACGCGAAGGACTTCTTCCTCGATCTGGCCGATCTGGTGGCGCGTGGAGCCTCCGAGGCCTTCGGTCGACAGATCGACGAGATTGGAATCCTGATCGCCGGGACGGACGGGAAGTATCTGCGCTTCGTGGCCCCCCGTAAGCTCTGCGATCTCGGCACGATCCCCACCACCAAGCGCGACTCCATCGCGGTCACGGTGTTCAATCGAAAGACCGGCGAGGCCCACAACAACGTTCCCCTGGTTCGACACGTGGCGTTTTTCGAGAGCGTGAAGGTGGCGGACAAGACCATGCCGATCATGAAGATGGTGACGGTCCCGATCATCTCGAACGGTCAGGTGATCGGAGTGGCGCAGGTGAGCAAGAAGGGCGACACCCTGACCGAGGCCGGACCCGACTTCAACGCCGCGGACGTGCGAAAGGTGAGCGAGTACTTCGAGTCGAAGGCGGGCTTCCTTCTCGCCGCTCGGCACGACCGTTTCTAGGCTTCGAAGGCCGGTGCGTCTGGCAGCAACCCCACGGCGCGGAGCGCCTTCCGGGTCAGACCTCCGAGGGGAAGTGTCGATGCTTCGCGGATGGGATGGAAGGACGCGCCTTCTTCGGGGCTTCGCGCCACCTGGCCCGCCCGGAAGACCCTGGCCTCGATCCGGTGGTGGGTGATGGCATGACCGATGGTGGCGACGATGCGGGAGTCGACATTGAGGATGCCGCGATAGCGCGCCTCAAGGCTGATCGCTG
>JANLSZ010000137.1:0-8136 GCA_031362685.1 Vicinamibacteria bacterium
TCGCCGTGGGTCATGATCAGGCCGCCGATCAACCGCGTGGAAACTCCCCATGATGTCGACCAGGGCAGAGCCCGCTGCTGATTCTGATCCACGAACTCGATCTCGTAGGCCTTGGCGAAGTGCTGCCCCAGGTTGTGCGACGTGCCCGCCTGAAGTGCCTTGCCATCGCCCATGAGAGCTTCGATGGCGTAGGTTCTCGCCGCCCCCGCGAATTTTTCGGAATCACTCTTCGGCCCGAAGTACACCGGCATGGCCAGAATATCCTCGGCCACCTCGCGATACATTTCGAGGATGTCGAGGGTCTCTTTCTGCGCTTCCTCGGCGGTGGCGTGGAGGGTGTGGCCCTCCTGCCAGAGAAACTCCGTGGTGCGCAGGAACGGTCGGGTGACCTTCTCCCAACGGACTACGTTGCACCACTGATTGAGAAGAATCGGCAGATCGCGCCACGACTTCACCCACTTGGCGTACATGGTGCAGATGATGGCCTCGGAGGTCGGCCGGATGGCCAGAGGCTCTTCCAGCTCCTCGCCTCCTCCAATGGTCACCCAGGCGCACTCTGGCGAGAAGCCCTCCACGTGCTCCTTCTCCTTCTCGAGGAAACTCTTCGGGATGAGCAATGGGAAGTAGGCATTCTTGTGTCCGAGCGCCTTGATGCGCCGGTCGGTCTCGGCCTGGAGGTTCTCCCAGATGGCGAATCCATAAGGACGGATGACCATGCAGCCCTTGACCGGGCCGTAGTCGGCCAGCTCGGCTTTCAGGACGACATCGAGATACCACTGAGAGAAATCCACGGACGGTGGGGTGATCTCCTTGAGCGTGCGTTCTTCCATTATTGACATTCGTTTCTGTTGGCGGGCGACCCACGGGTCGCCCCTACTGGGTGTGGGCGCGCTTCGGATAGAGGAGCGAACCGGCGATCGAAATCACGAGGACGGCAAGTATGAAGCCGAGGGATGGCCCAATGGGCACATGCCCGTCCATCAGCCACGACAGCACGGTCATCTTCAGTCCGACGAAACAGAGGACGATTCCCAGCCCGTATTTGAGGAGATGGAAGACATCGACCGCGCCGGCCAGCAGGAAGTAGAGGTTGCGAAGGCCGAGGATGGCGAACATGTTCGAGGTGAAGACCACCAGGGGCTCGTTGGTGAGGCCGAAGATCGCGGGGACCGAATCCACCGCGAAGACGGTGTCGACGATGCTGAGGAACATGAGGGCCACGAAGAGGGGGGTAGCCAGAAGGCGCGATCCTTCACGCACGAAGAACGCCTCCCCATGAAACTGCGGGGTCACCGGCAGCAGTCGTTTCAGCAGTTTCATCGCCCAGTTGTGCTCGGGGTCGATCTGGTCGTCGTCGTCACCCCTCATGACCTTGATGCCGGTGAAGACCAGGAACAGGCCGAGGCCCCAGACGATCCACTGAAACCGGAACAGAGCCGCGCCAATCAGCACGAAGATGCCTCGGAACACGAGGGCGGCGAGTATCCCGAAGAAGAGCACGCGGTGTCGAAGTTCCGGAGGGATTCTGAAATAGTTCAGGACCACCACGAAGACGAAGAGGTTGTCGATCGAAAGGGAGTACTCGACCACGTAGCCGGCCAGGAACTCCATGGCCGTTCGTTTCGCGGCCTCATCGACGCTGATGCCGACGGGAGGGTGGCTCGAAAGAAAGGAAAGCGACCAGAGGTAGAGGCCGAAATTGAAAAGCAGGGCCACTCCGACCCAGACCACGGCGAAGCCGGTCGCCTCCCGCATGGTGACCCGGTGCGCCTTCTTGTGGAAGACGCCGAGGTCGAGGGCGAGCAGGCCCATGATGATCAATGTCGATACGAGGTAGAGCCACCAGACATCGGCGAACGGGAAAAGGCGGGGAGCGGTCATGGCGAGAAGCCGGCGATTCTAGACGGTGCCAGAGGATCAACCGACATTCCGCAGAAAAGGCTTGCCAAACGACCCGGCGCGATCCAAAATTACCTTGGCTTGCGGGTCGTTTCCTCTCGGGTGCCTCTCTCCCGAGAATCTGGAAACCCCTATGACGTTACTGACCCTGTCCCTGGCCGCGATGTCGCTGGCATCGCCGCAATTCGGTTGTCCCCTTGCCCAAGGCTCTCTATCGGAGCAGCGTGTGTTCACCAACGCCGATCTCGACCGGATGGCCTCCTGTCGTTACCAGACCGGCGCTCAGTCGGAAGTCGGCGTCGATCCGCCGGAGAGGGCCTCCCCCTCCCAGGGCCGAGCGACGAAGCCAAAGGCGCCCGGCGCGGGACGGGTCGATGGCGCGGAAGCCGACTGGCGGGCCCAATGGCGATCCATCGACCAGAAAGCCCGAAGACTGAGGAGCGAAGCCCGCGAACTCCGTCAGGAGGCTGGTGAGGCGACACGGAACCCAAAGAAGCCGCCCACGGGCCGCAGATCCCCGTCGCTCCTGATCGGCCGGGCCCTTCGTCTCGAAGCGGAGGCGAAGGAACTGGAAGACGAGTTTCAGGAGAGGGCTCGACGCGAAGGCGCGCTGCCCGGATGGCTGCGACTCCAGGCGCGGTAAGTTGTTTCGTCTTCGGCGGAGCCCGGGAGCCAAGCCTAAATAGTCAAGGGAGTTTCGTCTGTTACGCTCATCCGACCATGAGACGAGTCCGGGTGGACGTGGGCCAAACTCCCTACGATGTCGTGATCGGACGCGGCGCCTCCACCCATCCGCAACTCCGACGCTGCCTCGGGAAAGGGGCGGGCGGGATCATCATCTCGTCCGAACCAGTGATGCGCCTTCATGGCTCGGGGCTGATGAAGACACTGGGGGGCGTGGGTTTCGAAGTCCTTGGCGTCGTGCTGCTGCCGGACGCCGAAGCCGCGAAGACCACGCGGGAATGGGAACGGACCATCCGGGTCATGGCCAGGGCCGGACTCGACCGATCGAGTTTCGTCATCGCCTTCGGGGGCGGCTCCATCGGCGACGCCGCGGGTTTCGCGGCCGCCACCTATATGCGCGGGATCCGGGTGATCCAGATTCCCACCACGCTGCTCTCGATGGTGGACAGCAGCGTAGGGGGCAAGACCGGCGTCAATCTGGCGGAGGGGAAGAACCTGGTGGGATCGTTTCACCAGCCGAGCCTGGTGCTCGCCGATCTCGTGTTCCTCAAGACCCTTCCCGCGCGCGAGCATCAGAGCGGGGTCTACGAAATCCTGAAATGCGGCCTCCTGCGGAGCGAGCGTCTCACGAAGCTGGTCGAGCAAACCCGCGGACTGCGCGCCACGTCGGAAGCGCAGATGGAAACCGCGATCGCGGAGGCCGTCCGGGTGAAGGCGCGGATCGTCGAGGGGGACGAGAGAGAGAGCGGCGAACGCGTTCTGCTGAACTTCGGCCACACCCTCGGCCACGCGCTTGAAGCGGCCACCTCCTATCGCGTCTTCACTCATGGCGAAGCGGTCGGGTACGGAATGGAGTTCGCGGTGGACTTCGCTCTGAGCCTGGGTTTGACGAAGCCACACTCGGCCCAACATATTCGGTCCGCGATCGAGGCCGTGGGTTCCCGCACTCCCCTTCGCCCGCTAATGGCCCGGGGGGCTTACCGAGCCACCTTGAGCGACAAGAAGCGCAAGGGGCAGAAGATGAACGAGGTACTGCTCGCTGGTCCTCAAAGACCGTTCGTACACCGGACCGACGCCGCCGCTTTCGCGACCCGGGTCGGTGAGTGGATTTCCGCGCGGTCGAGGTCTTAGCCTCGCCCCCTTTCGCCCCTAGGAGGCGCAGGTGCAGGTCTTGACCGTGGCGCTCTTCACGTCCTTCAGGTCCTTGCCCGGAGGCGCGTGGAAGCTCACCGTGAACCGGTTGGCGCCGGAGTTCGCAGTGTCGAAGGTCTCCGAGACGGTTAGGAGCTCCATCCGTCCCCGCGCCTCGAGTTGGGCGACGTACTCGAAGGTTCCATTGCTCGCCTCACATCCGCTCACGTTGACGTTGAACTGAATGTCCCAGGTCTTTTCTTCGTTCGGATTGGGGGCTAGCGACACCTTGGTCACCACCGCGCTGCATTTGGCGGCCTGCGCATTCGCGAAGGAAATGCCGAAAAGACATAGCCCCAGCCCAACCAACCCTTGTATTGCTTTCATATGTTTTTCCTCTTTTATGCTTCAGATACCTGCCGATTACTGCGAACCCAGGAGCAGCAGGAGCGCGGCCTTCTGCGCGTGCAATCGATTGCCGGCCTGCTGAAAGACGACGGAGCGCGGTCCGTCCATGACCTCGTCGGTCACCTCGGTACCACGATGCGCGGGGAGGCAGTGCATGAACACCGCGTCGTCGGCCGCCTGAGCCATGAGGGCGGCGGTTACGGTGAACCCGGCGAAGGCCGCGCGCCGCTTGGCGTCATCCGCCTCCTGACCCATCGAGGTCCAGACGTCGGTGTAGACGACGCGGGCGCCGGCCACGGCCAGGGCGGGATCGTTGACAAGCCTGGCGGGAACCGCGCCCATTTTCTGGGCGTCCCGGGCCGTGCTCTTGGTGATCAGCGGATTGGGCTCAAAGCCCTTGGGGGTGGCGATCACCATCTCGACCCCCAGCCTGGACGCCCCGATCATCAACTCGTGGCAGACGTTGTTTCCGTCGCCGACATAGGCGATCTTGAGGCCGTCGAGCGAACCGAACTTCTCGCGAAGGGTGAAGAAATCCGCCAGGGCCTGACAGGGATGAAGCAGGTCGGAGAGGCCGTTGATCACGGGCTTGGAGCCGAACTTGGCCAGGTCCAGGACGTCCTGGTGGGCAAAAACCCGGGCCATGATTCCGTCGGCGAACGTGGAGAGGACTCGGGCGGTGTCGGCCACCGATTCCCCCACGCTGAGCTGAATCTCGGCGTGATTCAAGAACACCGCGAGTCCGCCCAGTTGAAACATCCCGATTTCAAAAGACACCCGGGTCCGAGTCGACGGCTTCTGAAAGATCATGGCCAGGGTCTTGCCGGACAGGGCCTGATTGAACGAACCGGGGTCCGCTTTCATCTTTTCGGCCAGGACGAAGACCTCCTCAAGGTCGTCTCGCGAGTAGTCTTTAAGGGAGATGAGATGTTTCGGTTTCATGGGCCTGACCAGGTCGAAGTATAGGGCGAAGGTAGGGGTTGCACTGTGATCTACGGCATAGTCCTGGGGGGGGGGCGGGGACGGCGGATTGGAATGCCAAAGGCCCTGCTGACCCTCGGCGGCGTCACCTTCCACGAACGTACCATGGGCGCGTTCCGCGATGCCGGCCTGGAGATAGTGATGGTGGCCAATCCGGAGCTGATGGATGCGCTTCCGGCGCCCGGCCCCGGAGAACACCGTGTGGTCAACTCCGACCCCGATGAGACGGGCATGTTCGGCTCGGTTCGGCTGGGGGTGGCCGAAGCGATCCGTCTTGGGGCCACCGGGGTCATCCTTCTGCCCGTCGATCACCCGCTGGTGAGCGCCGGGGACGTTCGTTCCGTGGCCGTGGGCCTCGAAACCGGGGCCGCGGTGGCGGTCGCCACCCACGCGGGGCGAAGGGGTCATCCCATCGGAGTCGACCGCACCGTGATGGACGAGATCACCACCGATCCGGGTGTGAACACACTGCGGGATATCGTTCGACGGGACCGGGACAGAGTGGTCGAAGTGCCCACTTCGGAGGGCGCCATTCTTGGCGTCAACACCACGGAAGACCTCGAACGAGTCTCGAACCGTCCTTTCCGGTAAACTAGCCGGCTTTCCCCCTCTAATCTGCGGGGAATTCCAGAGAGGACGACGCCCTTAAGGCCCCCCATGACTCAGTTGCGCAACATCGCCATCATCGCTCACGTCGATCATGGCAAAACCACCCTGGTGGACACCCTTCTGCGCCAGGCCGGCGGTTTCCGGGAAAACCAGGAAATCGCCGAACGGGTCATGGACAGCAACGACCTCGAACGCGAACGCGGCATCACCATCCTCGCCAAGAACGCGGCCGTCCGCTACAAGGGGACGAAGATCAATATTGTCGACACCCCCGGCCACGCGGACTTCGGCGGCGAAGTCGAACGCGCTCTCAGCATGGTCGACGGCGTCCTGCTCCTGGTCGACGCTTCGGAAGGCCCCCTTCCCCAGACCCGCTACGTGCTTCGCAAGGCCCTCGAGAAGAAGCTGGCGCCCATCGTGGTGATCAACAAGATCGATCGCAAGGACGCGCGCATCCAGGAAGTCCTGAACGCGGTCTA
This sequence comes from Vicinamibacteria bacterium, assembly GCA_031362685.1. Lineage (GTDB taxonomy): Bacteria > Acidobacteriota > Vicinamibacteria > Fen-336 > JAGNNV01 > JAGNNV01. Next base: position 6,192 of record JANLSZ010000137.1, read on the forward strand.
CGACCTCTTCATCGACCTCGACGCGACCGAAGCCCAGCTCGAGTTCCCGGTGGTTTACGCCAACGCGCGGGCCGGCCTCGCGGGCATGACTCCGGACGAGGAGATGAAGGATCTGAGTCCCCTCTTCGATGCCATCATCAAGACGGTGCCGGAGCCCGGTGGCGATCCCGAAAAGGTCCTCCAGATGCTGATCGCGAACCTCGACTACTCGGATTACCTCGGGCGCCTGGCCATCGGCCGGGTGTTCGAGGGCACGGTGAAAACGGGCGAGAACGTGGCCCTGATCCGCCGTGACGGGACGAGTGTCACCGCCAAGATCACCAAGCTCTTCACCTTCGAAGAGATCCACCGCCTCGAAGTCGAGGAGGCCAGTGCCGGCGACATCGTGGCTCTGGCCGGTTTCTCCGAGGTCAACATCGGCGAGACCGTCACCAGCGCGCTCACTCCGATGTCCCTCCCGCCCCTTCACATCGATGAGCCCACGCTCTCGATGGTGTTCTCGATCAACACCTCGCCCATGGCCGGTCGGGAAGGCAAGTACGTCACCTCACGTCACATCAAGGACCGTCTCGACAAGGAGCTGCTGACCAACGTCGCCCTCAAGATGGAGCCGACCGACGGCGCCGATTCGTTCAAGGTGATTGGCCGCGGCGAACTCCAGATCGCCATCCTCATCGAGAACATGCGGCGCGAAGGATTCGAGCTCGCGGTCTCGAACCCCGACGTCATCACGCGGATGGTGGCTGGGGTTCGCCACGAACCGTTCGAGCTTGTCTCCATCGACATCCCGGAGACGTTTACCGGTGTCATGATGGAAAAGATGGCGCTGCGGCGCGGCGAGATGGCGAAGATGGTGAATCATGGCTCAGGCCGGGTTCTTCTCGACTTCATGGTTCCCACCCGCGGTCTGATCGGCATCCGCACCGAAGTCCTCACCGACACCCGCGGCACCGCGGTCATGAACCGTCTGTTCGATTCGTTCAAGCCCTGGGTCGGCGACATTTCGCGGCGAACCAAGGGATCGCTGGTGGCCGACCGGGTGGGCGACACCACCACCTTCGCGCTCTTCCATCTCGAGGAACGCGGCGAGCTGTTCCTCGGGGCGGGCGAGAAGGTCTACGAGGGCATGGTGGTGGGCGAGAACGCCCGCGCGGGCGACATGGACGTCAATGTCACGAAGGCCAAGAAGCTCACCAACATGCGCGCCTCCAGCGCGGATGACGCGCTGCGCCTCACCCCGCATCGCGCCCTGACCCTGGAGCAGGCGCTCGAGTTCATCTCCACCGACGAACTGGTGGAAGTGACGCCCAAGTCGATTCGCCTGCGCAAGCGCGTCCTTCCCTCCGAAGACCGCTACAAGAAAATGAAACCCCTGGAGTCGGCTTAGCGCAGTCCCGGTGGCTGAGCGAAGCCGAAGCCCGGTGGCTGAGCGAAGCCGAAGCCCCCTCCACTACCGCGCGAAGAGACCGCGCAAGCGTGGTGACGCTGCGGCCAAAGCACCCGGACGTTCCCTCACATCCAGGGGCCTCGAAGCGTTCTCTCAGGAATGGCGTGGGGGCCCCACCCCACGATCGCTAAGGTACTGCTCGGCCCCCTCCGTTCGGGAACGGAGCTTTGGCCTTCGCACCCAGGGTCTCCGCGCGACACCGCGCGGCGGCAGTCCAGGTCCCAACCCTCGGTCCCGCTCCATGCTCGGTCAAACCGCAGACTCAGGCGAGGAAGGAGCGGGGCCGGGCACTGATGTGGGTCGCTGGCGACCGGGACGTGACGCGCGAGTCGCAACACGCCGTCTGCTTCGTTCGCGCGGCCCGAGGCGAGCAAGGAGCAAGGCACCGACTTCGTCGGTGACTTTTGGGAGAAACGGTCAAGAGGGTGGACTCTTCTCCCCGGATCTCAGCAGCTATGGCCGCCGTTACTTTTGGTGCTTGATGCCCGACAAGGAGCG
>JANLSZ010000170.1:0-18434 GCA_031362685.1 Vicinamibacteria bacterium
GGGCGGTCTGATGGACGCCGAGGCCGACAAGAACTTCTTCTGGCGCATCCAGCGATATCAATCGATTCAGGACACGCAAGCGCGAGCCCTGCGCAAACGCTTCCTCATTTCGGGCTACACGCAAGGCACGATCAACGGCGCCTACTTCGGAGTGGCAAGCTCGCCGACCCACTATCCGGCCGCGCGAGATCCCGGCTACTCGAAGGCGTTCGCAATGGACGTCATCGCCAACATCCGCACCGACCTCGACGCCTTCAGCGAAGTGGAGCAGGCGGTGCTGATGAATCACGGGTACGCGCTCGTCGACGCCGCGATTCGGACTCACGCGCCGGAGTTGATCGCAGCGGAGGCCGCGTTCGTGCTGCCGGTTCCGCAGTTCGCTGTGCCGGCGATGGCGGAGGACGAGTTGAGGTGGAAGTTGGCTGGATCAGACAAGAGGAAGTTGGCCGGGCGAGGGTAGGGGCTCCCGTCGAGATTCGAACCATTGGCCGGCACCACGAACCGGCATAGTGACGCCGCTGCTGGCAATTGAAAGCACACATTGCCCGACAGGGGGTGGGGTCGCGCTAGTCATATTCACGACCTTGCCGTGGTGAGATAGACCCTTGAATGCTGTGCCCAGCACAGTTACCCCAGTCGCCAGAATGAGAAACTCGTCCGGAAGTCTCGCTCTCTCGGCCGACCGTTGTCCCGCTGGCTGATGGAGGCCACCGCCAGTGTCGCAGGGTCAGGAACCTTGCGCTACCCGCGCACAGGCATGGCGCTCCCGCCGAGGGTTCGTGCCAAGACTCGGAGTCCGCTGAGCGTCGGTGCCAAGGTCCGTCCCTGTCGCGAGGAAACGCTCGAAAGATGTACAGCCCTACCAATCACCGACCGGACTGATGAGATCGGGGGAGCAGACATCGAGAGGATCTGATGCGCGGCAGAAGAGATCTCCCGCTTGTGACGGTCTCCGACAGTTGGCCATCGGCCATTCACCACGAGTCCCAGCGTGCTCTTCCGACCGCTCCCACTGATTCGAATCTTGGATCGCTTCACCGAGAATCCATGGTGACCGAGTCGACCGAAGATCTCAGGGACGATCCCGCGCACGGTTTGCGCGGGGCCAGAGATCGTCACATCGTCTACATAGATCGTAGAGTTCAGCCCCCGATCCCGGCAGACGCCGCTGGCCTGCTCCCAAAAGCCTGCTAGAACCACGTTGGCTACGAAGGGACTGGACGGCGAACCTTGTGGAAGGTGTCCCGTCCGAGTGAGGATCTGGGCGAGGAGGGTGGCCAGGTTGGGCGCGACGCCAAGCTGGGAGATGAGGGCAAGTCGTGTCATCTCGCTTGTAATGCAAGGGAAGCAGTTCGCGATGTCAAATGTCATGACGAGCGGCTGGGCGCAATGAGGTTTCGCCGCGGACAAGACGGAGCGCCCCTTCACACAGCCATGCATCCCTCTTGGTGGAGCAAAGAGCCCGTCAAGAAGTTGGCGAATCTCGGTCTGCAGGCTCTTGAGCCAGCCATGGGGCTCCTCAATCAGCCGGACTTTTCCGGATTTGGTCGCCTTTTCGAAGACGTTGTAGGCGTTGCTGGCGGTTGCGGCGATCCGTCGCAGCTGAGAACGATTGATCCGAAGCCTCTTCTCAATCTGTGCGAGTGTCAGGCGAATCCTCACGTAAGCGCTCCCTCCTCGCAAGCTGTCGCAAGAGATCGATGAGGTCCAGGCCCAAGCGCTGGGCGGCCTCGGCATTTGTTCCTTTGAGATCCTCGTCGTCGGCAGCGAGCAACGTCAACAATCGCATCGGCACACCTAGCGCGCGAGAGATGCTTTCAATCGCGGACAGCGAGGGAGTTCGTGCTTCCTTTTCCACTTGCGAGAGATAGCTCGGAGAGAGACCGGCCTTCTCAGCCACAGTGCCCTGTGCCTTTCCAACTGCCGCGCGGGCGATTCGAATGGCTCGTCCGTAATTCAACATCGAACTGCCTCGTTCCTCAACAATGCGTCTTCTGTCTCTAGCCCAACCGTTGGTCGGGTTAGAGACAGAAGACAGCTGTTACCAGATATCCGCTCTTCTTCTTCTACGCCTTCGTCTACCGATCCTCTCGCAAGAAGACACCGGCGATTGCGCCAACTGCTTTGCGAATTCGTCGAACGTCATCTGTCTTAATCGAATGATCCAATAGACGTACTGCTTTCGACAGGGCTTCTTTCTGGTCCGACTCCAACACACCATCACGAAGCAGCCGCCGAAGTAGCGACTGAATCGCGTCACAATCTTGTTTCACAATGAAACTCCTTCCTACGCAGAAGCAGTCCTCCGAAGGGAGCTTGCCCGCGTAGCCGCTAGACGCGTTGCTGAGTAGGGTGGGATATGTCGGAGCTTCGGCTGTTCATCTGCTAGTGAAGGGGGCGAGCCGCGCCCCTCTGAGCGGCGGACACGGCATAGTTACGGTGACGCCGAGCATCCACGAGGATGAGAGCAGCAGTCACATCGCGCACTTCTTCTTCGGGTTGCGACCCAACGTGGGTCGCGCGGAAACGAAGTTTCCGCGACCTCGCGGTACGCTGCGAGGGTTCAAGGCAATCGCGGTGGCGGGAGTTTCAAAGAGCTGAAAGTCGCCCATCTGGGCGCCTGAGGATGGATTATACGGATAATTGGCGCTCTCAGTCAATATTTATTCTCTAATTGGAAAGAAAATTTCCATGAGTCTGGAATACTACGATTAACTGCTCTGTTCATAGAGATTTGTGCGCGACGTCTCGGGAGCGGGTTCACCGCAAGCCTCTGGTGGCGCGAGCCGCTCGTGCCCGAATACACTCCATCCACATTGTCGATCACCGACTACCACGCGAAGTTCTTCGCGCATGATCTGACTCGGCGCACCGCTTCCGACAGCGCGGATCGGTTCGCCCGGGTCATCGCCGACACCCAGGCCCAGATCGACCTCAATCCCCACCAGATTGAGGCCGCGCTCTTCGCCTTCAGAAACCCCCTGTCGAAGGGCGCCATCCTCGCCGACGAAGTCGGCCTTGGGAAGACGATCGAGGCCGGCCTTCTGATCGCGCAGAAGTGGGCAGAAGGAAAACGCAAGCTGCTCGTCATCGTCCCCGCCAACCTCCGCAAACAGTGGAGCCAGGAACTTGAGGACAAGTTCTACCTTCCCTCGGCGATTCTCGAAACCAAGACTTTCAACGAGGCCGTGAAGGCCGGCAACCTCAACCCCTTGGACACGAAGGGCCAGGCCATCGTCATCTGCTCTTATCAGTTCGCGCGGAACAAGGAGCCCTACATTCGCCAGACCGCCTGGGATCTCATCGTCATCGACGAGGCGCACCGTCTGCGGAACGTTTACAAGGGCACCAACAAGATCGCCTCGTCGATCAAGAACTCTGTCGCTCCCTATCCAAAGGTCCTCCTGACCGCGACGCCTCTGCAAAACACGCTGCTCGAACTCTACGGACTCGTCAGCATCATCGACGAGTACCTGTTCGGCGATCTGCCGAGCTATCGCGCCCAGTTCTCCAAGCTCACGACCGAGGGGGAGTACGCGGCGCTCCGCACACGGTTGCGGGCCGTGTGCAAGCGCACCTTGCGCAAGCAGGTCCTTGAGTACGTCCCCTACACGAGCCGCCACGCCATCGTTCAGGAGTTCTACCCCACCAGCGAGGAACAGCGGCTCTACGATCTCGTATCCGAGTATCTCCAGAGTGAGACCCTCTACGCTCTGCCCTCCCGCCAGCGCCACCTGATGACGCTGATCCTGCGAAAGCTGCTGGCTTCGTCCACTTTCGCGATCGCGAGCACGCTGGGCGGCCTGGTCAAGAAGCTGGAGGATGCAGATGCAAAGGCCGAGCACGTAGAGGCCCCGCCCGAGGAACTGCACGACAACTGGGAAACCGACGACGACCTTTCCGATGAGTGGGATGGGACGGGCGAAGTCGCAGCCGAGCCCAGCGGCAGGTTCCGAACGACGCTTACGCCGCAGGAGCGGGTGGAGCTGCGTGCCGAGGCAGCCAAGCTCCGCGAGTTCCGCGCCCTCGCGGAGTCGATACACAAGAACTCAAAGGGCGAAGTTCTGATGACCGCTCTACGCCGCGGGTTCGAGCGTTCCGAGCTGGCTCAGAAAGAGAAGAAGGCTGCGACGATCCAGCAGAAGGCCATCATCTTCACCGAGTCGCGCCGCACCCAGGAGTACCTGTTCCGCACCCTCCAGGAAACGGAGTTCGCTGGCCGCGTGATGATCTTCAACGGCGTCAACAGCGATCCGGTTTCCAGAGCGATCTACGCCAAGTGGGTGGAGAAGCACCGCGGCACCGACAGAGTGAGCGGCTCTCCTGGCGCGGACATGCGCGCGGCGCTGGTGGACCACTTCCGGGATGAAGCCACGATACTCATCGCGACTGAGGCGGCCGCCGAAGGCATCAACCTCCAGTTCTGCAACCTGGTGGTGAACTACGACCTGCCGTGGAACCCTCAGCGCGTGGAGCAGCGCATCGGCCGCTGCCATCGCTACGGACAGAAGTTCGACGTTGTGGTGGTGAATTTCCTGAACAAGAGCAACGCCGCCGACCAGCGCGTCTACCAGCTCCTCGATGAGAAGTTCCGCCTGTTCAGCGGCGTCTTCGGGGCCAGCGACGAGATCCTCGGCGCGGTCGAATCCGGCGTCGACTTCGAGAAACGCATCGGAACGATCTACCAGCAGTGCCGGACTCAGCAGCAGATCAAGTTCCAGTTCGATGAGCTTCAGTCTGAGCTGGAGTCCGAGATCGCTGAAACCCAGCGCGAGGCGCGAGAGCAACTCCTCAACAACTTCGATCAGGAAGTCATCGAGAAGGTCAAGGTCGCGAGCCATGATGCCCTCGACCGATTCAACGAAAAGCTCTGGGCGCTCACGCGTCACGGGCTGGGCGACAGCGCGCGCTTCGACGCCAAGGGTCACAGCTTCAGCCTTCTGCGCAACCCATTTCCAGGCGTCTCCATTCACCCCGGCCCGTATCACCTGGGCAAGAATCCTGGGGACGCCAACACGTACAGACTTGGCCATCCGCTTGCCGAGCACGTCCTTGCGCGAGCCAAGTCCACAGCGCTTTCGACCGCCGAGGTGACGTTCGACTATTCAGGTGGCGGCAAGAGAATCACCTCTATCGAGGCCCTGCGCGGTCGCGCGGGCTGGCTCTCATGTTCGCAGTTCACGCTCTCGGGCGCGGACGCCGAAGACCACATCGTGGTGACGGCGTTCACCGACGAGGGCGCCGCGCTGGACGAAGGCCAGGCCCGCCGGCTCTTCGATCTACCCGCGGCGGTTGGCGCCGTCGCGGAGCCGCCCACCGAAGCCGGCGAGAAGCTCAACGGTGGCACGCAACGCGCCATCGAGGCGCTGCTCGCGGCTTCGTCCGAAAGAAACGGTTCCTGGTTCGATATCGAAATGGACAAGCTGGATCGTTGGGCCCAGGATCGAAGGACGACCTTGAAGTCCGAACTCGACGACATGGACGATCGGATCCGCGAGGCCAAGAAGGCGGCGCGCCAGGCCCCCAACCTTCCGGAGAAGCTCCAGCGCCAGCGCGACGTGCGTCAGCTGGAGGAGAAGCGCGACGCCGCGTGGCGGGCCTATGACCAGGCGAGCCGGGACGTCGAGCGCCAGAAGGACGGCCTGATTGACGATGTGGGCCGCCGGCTGGCTCAGGATCGCGGCACGGAGCGTCTCTTCACCCTTCGGTGGAGAGTGACCTAAACCTCGCCCCGTTCCGAGTAGATTGTGTCCGGAGCATTGGGGGCACGAGTCGCGCATGGCAAAAGAGAAAAGCAGCGAACCCGAGAAGCTCGACCTGCGGTCGCACGATCTGGGCGGGGACAAGAAGGCCGAGTTGGCGCGGCTCTTCCCCGAGGTCCGCACCGAAGGCGGGAGGATCGACTTCGACCGGCTGAGGTTGATCCTTGGCGAAACGGTCGACGTCGGACGCGAGCGCTATGGCCTGAACTGGCCGGGGAAGGCGGAATGCTTCAAGACGCTTTTGGCGCCCAGCCTGGCCACGCTGCGGCCTGTGCCTGGGGAGAGCGTCAACTTCGACACCACCGAGAACCTGATCATCGAGGGCGACAATCTCGAAGTGCTGAAGCTGTTGCAGAAGTCGTATCTGGGCAAGGTCAAGATGATCTACATCGACCCGCCCTACAACACCGGGAACGACTTCATCTATCCGGACAACTTCTCCGAATCGCTTCAGACCTACCTCGAATACACGAACCAAGTAGACGCCGAGGGCCGCAAGTTCAGCACGAACACTGAGACCGACGGCCGGTTCCATTCCAAGTGGCTGAACATGATGTACCCGCGGCTGTATCTCGCCCGCAACCTTCTTCGCGAAGACGGGGTTCTGTTTGCCACGATCGGCGACGGCGAAGTCAGGAACTTGCGAGCCATCTGCGACGAGGTTTTTGGCGAGGAGAACTTCGTCGCGAACGTCGTCTGGCAGAAGAAGTACGCGGTTTCAAACGACGATCCCGGAATCGCGTCCATGCACGACCACATCTTGGTCTATCAGCGCAGTGAGGCGTTTCAGCGCGGATTGCTTCCTCGGACTGAGAAGCAGACGGACCGCTATACCAATCCCGACAATGACCCGAGGGGCGACTGGAGTTCCGACAACTACATCAGCAACAAATCCAAGACAGAGCGTCCCACCCTCTGGTACGCGATTCGCCATCCGAAGACAGGCGAGGAGGTGTGGCCGGAGGAGAGCGCCGTCTGGCGCTACTCGCAAAGCCGACACCAGCAAGTCCAGGCGGAGGAACGCCTCTATTGGGGTCCAGGCCTGAGCTACAAGCGCCCTCGGCTCAAGCGCTTCCTCGCCGAAGTCCAGGCGGGCGTTGTCCCATCGACATGGTGGTCATTCGATGAGGTTGGTCACAACGACGAAGCTCAGAAGGAGACCGCCGAACTCATAGGCCCGAAGGTGTTCAGCACGCCGAAGCCCATCAGACTTCTTCAGCGGATGCTTCAGCTTGGCACGAAGAAGGAAGACCTTGTGCTGGACTTCTTCGCTGGGTCGGGCGCTACCGGCGACGCCGTCCTAGACCTTAACAAGCACGATGATGGGAGTCGCAAATTCATTCTCGTGCAGTTGCCCGAACGCACCGAACACGCGAACTATCCAACAATCGCCGACATCACAAAGGAACGCGTCCGCCGTGTCATCCAGAAGCTCAACGAGGGTGATGCAGCGACGCCGGGGCTCTTCGATGCCGACAAGAAGAAGACCGACCGAGGCTTTCGGGTGTTCAAGCTCTCCGAGTCCAACTTCAACACTTGGGACGCGACGGCTTCCACTGACGACAAGGCGCTCACGCAACAGCTGGAGCTCCACGTCGATCACATCCGGCCGGGACGAACCGATCACGACCTCCTCTACGAGATCCTCATGAAGAGCGGCTATCCGCTCACCACCTCGGTCGAGTCGATCAGCGTTGAAGGCAAGCAAGTCTTCGCAGCCGGTGGTGGCGCCCTTCTGGTGTGCCTGGATCGAGGCCTCACGCTGGACCTCATCCGCGCCCTGGCCGCCCGCAAGCCTTCTCGAGTCGTCTGCCTCGACGCGGGTTTCGGCGACAACGACCAACTCAAGACCAACGCCGTTCAGACCTTCAAAACTAACGGCGTCGTCTTCAAGACGGTGTAGAACGGGACCGCAATGCTCACGAAACTCATCATCCGCAACTTCAAGCTATTCGACGACGTCGAAATCGAACTCGGCGACCGCGTGGTTTTCATAGGCCCGAACAACGCCGGCAAGACATCGGCTCTGCAAGCTCTGGCACTTTGGGACGTCGGCGTAAAGAGCTGGATCGAGAAGCACAGTGGCGAGCGAGCGCCTAAGAAGCGGCCGGGAGTGACGCTCAATCGGCGCGACATGATTGCCGCACCCGTCCCGTCGGCAGTTCTATTGTGGCGTGACCGACATGTTCGCAAGCGTGTCTTGAAAGACGGGAGACCTGGAACCGGAAACATCGTGATCGAATTGCTGGTCGAAGGAGTCGACGCAGGCAAACAATGGACCTGCGGCCTGGAGTTCGACTACACGAACGAGGAGTCGTTCTACTGCCGTGCTTTGAAAGACGCCTCGGGTCAGCCAATGCCCGTGCCTCCGGAATGCGGCAGAGTCCGGGTTGCTTATCTTCCCCCGATGTCCGGCCTCGCGGCCAACGAACTGCGGCTGGATGAGGGTGCCATCAACGTGCGCCTTGGGGAAGGACGTACTGCGGAGACCCTCCGGAATCTGTGCTGGCGGGTGCTGTCGGGAGCCGGAGGCACGCAGAAGTGGGGGCACATCGTCGGAAAAATGCGCGAGTCTTTCGGAATCAGTCTCGATGATCCAGAGTACGTGAAGGAACGGGGCGAGATCACGCTCACCTATCGCACCAGGGACAAGGTTCGGCTCGACATTTCTTCAGGCGGAAGAGGCCAGCAGCAAACCCTCTTGCTGCTCGCTCACATGACCGCGAACCCCGGATCGATTCTGTTGCTCGACGAGCCCGACGCACACCTTGAGATCCTGCGCCAGAAGCAGATCTACACGCTATTGACCGATACGGCGGCGGAAACCGGCAGCCAGGTTCTTGCAGCAAGCCATTCAGAGGTGATTCTCAACGAGGCCGCCGACCGCGACATCGTGATCGCTTTTGTGGGCAAGCCCCACCGGATGGACAACCGCAAGAGCCAGGTCCACAAGGCGCTCCGGGACGTGGGCTTCGAGCACTACTATCAGGCCGAGGAGATGGGCTGGGTTCTCTATTTGGAGGGCTCCACCGATCTCTCAATTCTTCAGGCCTTCGCGGCGCTGCTCGACCACCCCGCGGCAATCCCATTGGCGCGCCCGCCCTTTGTCCACTACGTCGGCAATCAGCCGAGCAGGGCAAGAGACCACTTCTATGCGCTTCGGGAGGCTAAGGGTGATCTCGTCGGACTGGCGCTTTATGACCGGCTGTCTCCTGAGCCCGCCCCGGACCCCGAGCTTAAGCACCTGGTCTGGCGACGCCGCGAGATAGAGAACTATCTCAGTCAAAAAGAGACGCTCCTTGTCTTCGCGAGTGATCAGGCGCGCGTGCAGGGAGTTGAGGTCTTGGCCGAGTCTTGGCGGGCGACGATGGAGGAGATCATCCTGGAGATCGAGACGGCCCTCGGTTCGTTGGGGCGACCTTCACCGTGGGGGCCGGACATCAAGGTGACAGACGACTTCCTCGAACCGGTCTTTAAGAAGTTCTACGAGAAGTTGGCGCTGCCAAACCTCATGCGCAAGACCGACTATCACGTCCTCGCACGCCATGTGCCAGTCGCCTCGCTGGACGCCGAGATCACCGAGAAACTCGACGCCATCTTTGACGCCAGTCGTCGGGCCCGACCGCGAGAATGATCGCCTTGACTAGCTCGATTCTCGACGCGCCGCGTCGAGAATCGTCAGGCGTGCGTGAACTTCAATTCGACGCCGCGGTCAAAACGACTGAGAATTCAGTTGTCAAGGAAGCCTTGACAACTGCAGTAGCCGGATGAAACTTCAGTTCGACGCCAATCAGCAGTATCAGCTCGACGCGGTCGCGGCCGTCGTCGATCTGTTCGACGGTCAGCCTCAAGGCGGTTTGGACTTCTCGCCGATCAACCTCGGGCAATACGGCGACCTCTTTGAGGGCCAGGAGCGGACAGAGCTTGGCGTCGGCAACCTGCTTCGAATTGGAGAGGACGTTCTTCGCGCGAATACCCGGGCAGTGCAGGAGCGAAACGACATTCAGGTCGCAAACACAGCCGCGCCCCTCGACGGCTGGGACCTGAAGGACGGTTCCACGGGAGCGGCCCGCCGATGCCCGCACTTCTCGGTCGAGATGGAGACGGGAACCGGAAAGACGTACGTCTACCTTCGGACGATCTTCGAACTCTCTCGCCGCTATGGGTTCCAGAAGTTCGTCATCGTGGTGCCGAGTGTGGCCATCCGGGAAGGCGTGCTCAAGAACATCGAGATCACCGCCGAGCATTTTCGGGCGATCTTCGGCAATCTTCCTTTCGAACATTTTGTCTACGACGGGAAGCGCATCAATCGACTGCGCCAGTTCGCCACCAGCAATACCCTCCAGATCCTGATCATCAACATCGATTCCTTCCGGAAGAACTTCACGGGAACCGAGGAAGAGAACAAGAGCAACGTCATCTACAAGGAGAGCGACAAGCTCTCGGGCCGTCAGCCGATTGAGTACGTGCAAGCGGCGCGGCCGATCGTGATCATCGACGAGCCCCAGAGCGTCGACAGCACCGAGAAGTCGCAGGAGGCGATCCGCGCACTCAATCCTCTGTGCACGTTGCGCTACTCGGCGACGCATCGCGACCTCTACAACCCGGTCTATCGGCTCGACCCGGTTCGTGCCTTCGAGATGCGGCTGGTGAAGCAGATCGTGGTGGGCAGCGCGACTTCCGATGCCGGGGCGAATGACGCCTTTGTGCGCGTCGAGAAGATCGACCACAAGAAGGGCATCACGGCCAAGCTACGGATCCACGTCCAAGGTCCGTCTGGCCCGAAGGAGAAATCAGTCGGCGTCAAGGCCGGCACCGACCTCTTTGCCGTCTCCAATGAGCGCGTCAACTACCAGCAGGGCTTCTCGGTGGCCGAGATCTCCGCGGAACCTGGGAACGAGTTCGTCCGGTTCGACAATGGGCGCACATTGCGCCTCGGCGAAGAGGTGGGCGGGCCAAGGGACGACGTCTGGCGCGCACAGATCAAGCACACGGTCAAGAAGCACCTGGAGAAGGAACTCCAGCTTCGTGGTCGCGGCATCAAGGTCCTGAGTCTGTTCTTCATTGACCGGGTGGCGAACTACCGTGGCTATGACGCAGCCGGGCAACGGAGTCTCGGGCCATTCGCTGAAGCCTTCGAAGCCGAGCTCGCCGCCTATGCGAAAGAGGAGCGCTTCCGCGACCTCCCATGGCTGAAGGAGCCGGTCGCGAAGTTGCACGACGGCTACTTCGCGCAGGACAAGAAGGGCGTTGTGAAAGACACGCGGGGTGACACGCAGGCCGACGACGACGCCTACAACCTCATCATGAGGGACAAGGAGAGGCTCCTGTCCATCGACGAGCCCCTTCGGTTCCTCTTCAGCCACTCGGCTCTGCGCGAAGGCTGGGACAACCCGAACGTCTTCCAGATCTGCACGCTGAACGAAACGCGAAGCGCCTTCAAGAAGAGGCAGGAGATCGGCCGTGGTCTGCGCCTTCCGGTGGATCAGAACGGCCAGCGCGTTTTCGATGAGTCGGTCAACCGCCTCTTCGTCATGGCGAACGAGAGCTACGAGGACTTCGCCAAGGCGCTGCAGAAGGAATACGAGGACGACTGCGGCGTGTCGTTCGGCCGGATTCCCGTTACGGCCCTCGCGCGGCTGACCCGCGTGGTGTGGGACGAAGAGGAGGCGATTGGGGCGGAGGCGGCCGAGACGCTGCGGGCATCGTTGGTCGCTCAAGGAATGCTGGACGGAGCCGGGCGTCTGCTCCCGAAGTTCGATCCCAAGAAGCCCGAGTTTGCGATCACCGTGCCCGAGGGCATCGGGGTGCCAGCGGCTTCAATAGTCGACCTTCTGTCCTCGTACCGGATCGAGCGGCACATCCGGCGCGAGAGAAACGAAGGTCAAAACCGGCTGAAGAAGGAAGTCCAGCTCAGCCCCGAGTTTCAGGCACTTTGGGACCGCATCAAGCCGAGGACGACCTACCGCGTCGAGTTCACCACGGATGAGTTGGTGCGGCGCGCCGTGGAGGCCATCAAACGGATGGGCGCGGTCGAGGGCCCAACCATCAAGGTCATCGCCGGCACGCTGACCGTGGCTCACGGCGGGGTGAGTGCGAGAGCCACGAGTGCGACCGAGGAGAAGCCCTCCACGCGTGTACGAGCGATTCCCGATGTGCTCGCCTACCTTCAGAACGAGACTGAACTGACCCGCGACACTCTGGTGCGCGTCTTGAAGGAGTCGGGACGCATCGGCGAGTTGTTCCGGGATCCGCAGCGCTTCATGGACGCGGTCAGCGGCATCCTGAAGGCCGAGCTTCACCGCCTGCTGGTGGACGGCATCAAGTACGAGAAGCTCGTTGGCCCGAACTCGGAGTGGGAGATGTTGCTCTTCGAGGATGAGGAGCTGATCAACTACCTCAACGCCGAGCAGGTGAAGAAGTCCGTGTATGAGTATGTCGTCTATGACTCGCAGATCGAGCGCGAGTTCGCGCGCGGCCTCGACGCGAGAGAGGACATCAAGCTGTTCGTCAAGCTTCCCTCAGGGTTCAAGGTCGATACGCCAATCGGGCAGTACAACCCGGATTGGGCAATCGTGAAGCACGACAGCGAGACGGTGTACCTGGTGCGTGAGACCAAGGGGACGAAGGACTTCCTCAAGCTCCGCAACAGCGAGGCGGACAAGGTGCGATGTGGGAAGGCGCATTTCGAGGCGCTGGGCGTTCCGTTCGGTGTCGTGGTCACGGCGAACGAGGTCTGACGTCGATGATTCTCGTAATCCTAGGCGCGGGCGCTTCTTACGACTCGGTGGCCGCGGCGCCGGCGGGCGTGCCCGTGTCCGCGATGTACCCAAGGCTTCCCTTGGCCGACCAATTGTTCGCGCTTCGTGAGCCATTCAGGATTGCGTCCGAGGCCTACCCCGAGATTCAGGCGATTCTTCCCCACCTGCCGCCACGCGCCTCGGGCAGCTTGGAGGCAGCTCTCGATGAGATGGCCACGGAGCAGGAGCGTCATCCCGAGCGGGGCCAGCAGCTGCTGGCGATTCGCTTCTACATCACGCGGATCATTCGAGAATCTGAGAAGCGTTGGTGTGAAGAGAACCACGGAGAACTGAACCACGCAGCGCTCTTTGACTTGCTCGACCTCTATCGCGGCAGCGAGGAAGTGGGGATCGTCACGTTCAACTACGACACGCTCGTCGAGCGGTGCCTAGTTCGGAGATTTGGGTCGACTCCCGACTTTGGCGCCCTCACGGACGGTAGGGCAGGGTATCGCTTATTCAAGCTGCACGGATCCGTCAACTGGAACCGCATCGTTACGACCCCGGACGTGGAGTCCGCCCGGACGCTTCGGGGCCTGGTGAACAAGCATTCTGAGATCCAACTCACAGAGAACTTCCGGATGGTGGAAACCGCGCGCGCTGAGGCTGTCTACTTTGGCGGCCAGTTCGTCATTCCGGCCATTGCGGTTCCCCTTGCGAAGAAATCGGGATTCGAGTGCCCGTTGGGTCATATTGAAACCCTCACGCGGCTGTTGCCTGAAGTCTCGCGGGTAGTAGTTGTCGGCTGGCGCGCGGGCGAGCAACACTTCCTGAGCCTCCTGAAGGATCGAGTCAAATCGACTGCCCCTCTGCTCATCCTGAACGGGGGCGAGGAGGGAGGCAAAGAAGCGCATGAGAGGCTGCGGTCCGTGGGCTTTGATGGGCCGACGCCCAGTTTTGGCTTCGGCTTCACCACCGGCCTGAGCAGTGGCTACGTCAAGAAGTGGCTGAGCGGTGAGATCCATTGAGTTGGGCCACTGAAAGCCAAAAATCCTGCTTGGCCGCGAGTGGCCACGTTCCGCGTGTTCCCCGTCACCGACGGATCAGCGCGGTGAGGACGGCCATGAGGCGGAGCAGGATGGTACGGGCTTCGCGGCTGCTGGGCGGGGCGGTTTCGAGGTCGAGCGGGTCGAGAATCGCGACGCACTCGAAGGCGCTGCCTCGCGCGATGGCGTAGTGGCGGGCTTGGTCGCGTCCAGCTCTCCCCGCACCTTCCGCGACATTGAGCACGGAAGAGATGCTCGCGCGGTCGAGCTGGTCGGAGAGTTCGGCGCGCTTGAGCGGGAGCCAGCGGACCACGTGGGCTCGGAAGGCGAGGGCGAGGCGGTACGCGTGCCCCGAGGGCAGGCTTCGCGCTCAAAACGGTGCAGCGAAGCGGCTGGCGTACCCCGTTGCTTCTCGCGGGATGGGCACAGGCGAGCGGAGCAACGGGAGCGGTGGCGGGATTCATGATGGGAACCTTTCCGGGACGCGAAGTGCGGCCCTCACCCTGACGGGCCGCACTTCTGGAAGGCGGTACATCCTTGACCCCGCCGACGCGGAGCGCGAGCGCTGCCCGAAGGGCAGGGCGACGCCTGGCCTTGGGCCACGCTGCATCCGGCGTGACAGCCGCGTGCAGGTGGGGTGACGCTCGGGGCGTCGCGCTCAGGGACCGGCGTTGGGGTCGCGCTGACGTGAACGAGGCGTGCATTGGGGGCAACGTAGACGCCCGATGTTCTGACGCCGACGAGAACGACCGAAGTTGGGAGGAACGTGAACGAACCGGAGTTCTGGCGCTTACGTGAACCTGCACGAAGCCAAAGGCTTCAAGGCCCATCCCAGACATCACGGCCGATGTACGAGTACGACGGAAACGGACTCGATCTCAGGCTGATCAGCGTCTACGGACGTTCACGAGCACGCGGCCTAGGCTGCCGGAGGGAGTCCGGGATTCGACTGGAGCGCGAAACCGATCATCTTGTAGAGAACGCGGGCCGCGACATTGCCATCCCATTCGGAGGCCAGGGTGGGATCGGGCGCCACTTCAACCAGGTCGAATCCCACGATGGTTCGGCCGCTCTCCACCAGGGTGCGCAGAAGAACCACCATCTCGGCGAAGGACAGGCCGCCGGGGACCGGGGTGCCGGTATTCGGACACAGGGTGGGGTCCAGACCGTCGATATCGAAAGAGATGTAGTTGGTCTCGGGAAGCTCAGCCACGATCCGATTGCAGACCTTCCTCCACGACCCGGCGTCCAGCAGTTCGCGGCGGACATCGGATTCGAAGAAGGTTCGGATCCGGCCCGCGCTGTTCCGGATGGCGGTGTCTTCCTGCTCGCAGTAGTCGCGAATCCCCACCTGGACCAGCTTCGAGACGGTGGGGACTTCGCGAATTACGTTGTCCATGATCGAAGCGTGGGAGAAAGTAAAGCCTTCGTAAGCGACGCGAAGGTCCGCATGGGCATCGATGTGAAGAATGCCCAGGCCCGGATACTTGTCGGCTACAGCGGCGATGGCGCCCAGGGGAACCGAATGATCGCCCCCTACAATTCCCACGATCTTGTCGCATCCGAGCCAGGCCCGGGTTTCGTTGGCCACCCAGCCGTTGAGCAGCCGGCCCAGGTCGTTGACCCGGTCTCGGTTCATCTCCAACTGAGGATCGCCTTTCGCTCCACCGTTTTCGATGATGGTCGCGGCGAGGGTCTTCGCCTCATCGCTCCAGGCGCGCACGGTGGCCGAGATGGGCAACATGGCGATCCCGGATTCGTAGGGCTTTCCGGTATCTCGATCGAGCAAATCAACCTGGCGGCTCGCGTGCAGGATGGCGGCTGGGCCTTCGGCGGCGCCCGACCCGTACGAGACCGTCGCTTCCCAGGGCACGGGGATGAGGACTATTCGGGAATCCTCCGGCGCATGAGGCAGGCCGAAAATGCCCTCGGCATTCGCGGGCGCGTTCGGGTCGAACGAGTCGTGCATTGGCCACAGAAGCTAGCACAACGGTTCGTGGGCGTATTCACAATGGGAGAATGGGCCTTCCGTGATCCCGAATCGCCCTCAAACCGCCAGCGCTGAAGCGCCATCTTCGATCGGCAATGTGGCTACCGGCTTCGACATCCTCGGTCACACCATCGAGGGTCCGGTCGATCGGGTCGCGGTGAGACGAATCCCAGAGGCGGCGGTCCGCCTCCGTTCCGTGAGCGGGGTGGTGCTGGACCTGCCGGCCGATCCCGCGAGGAACACGGCTTTGCGCGCGCTCGAGGTTCTTCGCCTGGAGCGGGGTCTTTCTTTCGGCTTCGAGATCGACATCACCAAAGGGATCCCGCTTGGTTCGGGCATGGGCGGGTCGGCGGCCTCGGCGGTGGCCGCACTCGTGGCCGCCAACGTGCTGCTCGATTCTCCTCTAACCACTTCCCAGCTGTACCCGTTCGCTCTGGAAGGCGAAGCGGCGGCGAGCGGGGGCCGTCACGGTGACAACGTCGGTCCTATGCTGCTTGGCGGTTTGACTCTCGCCACTCACGATCGCCTGATCCGGCTTCCGGTGCCCGCGGGCCTGACCTGCGTCCTCGTGCATCCCCATTTCGTCCTCGAAACACGGCGGGCGCGGGAAGCGCTGGCCTTGCCCTACGCCATCTCAGACTTTGTGCCCCAAAGCGCCGGACTCGCCCGGCTGATGGTGGGTCTGTTCACTCTGGATTTCGAGTCGATCCGCGCGGGTCTTTGTGATGTTCTGGTGGAGCCGCGTCGCTCGTATCTCATACCGGGTTTCATGGAAGTCAAGAAGGCGGCCATGGACGCGGGCGCGCTCGGGGCGTCGATCTCGGGCGGCGGGCCCAGTGTTTTCGCCTGGTTCCAGGATCGCGTCACTGCGGAAACGAGCACCCGGACCATGCAGTCGGCCTTCGCCAAGGCGGGCTTCGATTCCGATGTCTTCGTGTCTGCGGTGGACGGACCGAAGGCACGGGTCATCTCATGAAGTTCATCAGCACGAACGGCCGAGCTCCCGCCGTGGACCTGCAGGCGGCTCTGCTTGCCGGCCTCGCTAAAGACGGCGGCCTGTACTTTCCCGAAGCCACGGAGCGCATGGCCATCAAGGCCTTCGATGGATGCGTCACTCTGCCCGAGGTCGCGCGGGTCTTCCTGGCCCCTTTTTTCGAGGGAGATACGTTGCTCGCGGATCTGAAAACGATCTGCGACGAGAGTCTCGATATCGAGACTCCTCTGGTCCCGATCGCGGAGAACACCTGGCTGCTTGAGCTCTTCCACGGTCCGACCGCGGCGTTCAAGGACTACGGCGCGCGTTTCCTGGCCAACACCCTGGGCCGAATGCGAGCAAGAGAGCCGGCGACGAAGCCGCTTACCATTCTGGTCGCAACCTCGGGGGACACCGGAAGTGCGGTGGCCGCCGCGTTTCACCGAAAGCCCGGGTTCCGGGTGGTGATCCTCTACCCGGACGGTCGGGTATCGAAACGTCAGGCCCATCAACTTGGATGCTTCGGGGACAACATCCTGACCCTGCGCGTGCCTTCCGGCTTTGACCTGTGCCAGGCTCTGGTGAAGCAGGCGTTCTCCGACTTCGCCCTGCGCGATCGGGTCCCCCTTTCCTCGGCCAACAGCATCAGCCTGGGTCGCCTGCTTCCCCAGGCGACGTACTACGCGTTCGCTTCCCTGCGCCACTTTCGAGAAAACGGAAAACCACTCTCCTTGATCGTCCCTACCGGAAATCTCGGCAACGGGGTGGCCGCCCTCATGGCGCGGCAGGCCGGGCTGCCTATTGGCCGCATCCTCTTCGCCACCAACCGCAACCAGACCGTCCCCGAATTCATCGCTACTCGAGACTATCGGCCGCGGCCCAGCCTCAGCACTCTCGCCAACGCCATGGACGTGGGCGATCCGTCCAACGTGGCCCGACTGCGTTTCATGATGGAGAAGGACACCACGCTTTCGAGCGTGCTCGCCGCACACTCGGTCGACGATGAAGCGATTCAAGCTCGAATCCGCGCGGGCGAAGCCGACTATCGGAAAGTCTTCTGCCCTCACACCGCCTGCGGCATCGAGATGCTGGAGCGAGAGAGACGCCAGGGATCGGAAGAGTCGTTCTGCGTGGTCGCGACCGCTCATCCCGCCAAGTTCGACGAAGTGGTCGAACCGCTGGTTGCTCACGCGGTGGAACCTCCACCGGCTCTGCTGGCCATGCTGAGGCGGCCGGCCGAAAGCGAAGCGTTGGCGCCAAACTACGAAAGCCTGAAAGAGCGGTTGCTTCGCTTGAAGGATGTCGGAGCTTCATGAATCGCGAGCGCCTGGTGTCGGTCGATGCGTTCCGCGGCGCCACCGTCGCGGCCATGATTCTGGTCAACAACCCCGGCGACTGGGACCACATCTACTGGCCCCTGGAGCACGCACCGTGGAATGGCTGGACACCCACCGATCTCATCTTCCCGTTCTTCCTCTTTCTGGTAGGGGCATCACTCGCCTTCTCGTCCCGCGATACGACCAAGGCCGCCGCCCTCCGGGCCTTGAAGATCTTCGGTCTCGGTTTCTTCATGGCCTTCTATCCGCGGTTCAACCTCCTGACCGTGCGCATTCCGGGAGTCCTGACCCGGATCGCGCTGTGCTACTTCGTGGCCTTCCTGATCAGGAGGCACTTCAGTCTGCGCGCGGTCGCGGCCATCGCGGCGGGATGCTGTCTCGCCTATTGGTTCCTCATGACCGTGGTTCCCGTTCCCGGCGGCATCGCCCCCAACCTTGAGCCCGAGACGAATCTCGGCGCCTGGCTGGATCGGCTCGTCTTTGGACCGCATCTGTGGGTTACTTCGAAGACCTGGGACCCGGAAGGCTTGTTGTCCACGCTGCCGGCTCTCGGCACAACTCTCTTCGGCACCCTCGCCGGATCGCT
>JANLSZ010000067.1:0-1704 GCA_031362685.1 Vicinamibacteria bacterium
CGCTTCGCATCGATGTCATCACCATCTTTCCGGACCTGATCCGGCAGGCCCTCGCGCACGGGATCGTGGCTCGGGCCATCGAGACCGGCCTGGCCTCGGTGGAGGCCCATGACCTGAGAGCCTTCACCACCGATCGTCACCACCGTGTGGACGACGCGCCTTTTGGCGGCGGTCCCGGCATGGTGATGCAGGCCGAGCCTTTCTTTCGCGCGGTCGAGACGGTGATGCCCGAGGGGCCTTCGCCCGACCGCCCGATCGTTCTCCTTTCCCCCCGCGGTGAGAAGTTCACCCACCGGAAAGCCCGCGACTATTCGAAGCTCCACCGCCTCGTTCTATTGTGCGGCCGCTACGAGGGCATAGATGAGAGGGTGCGAGCCGCCCTCGCCACGGAGGAACTGAGTCTGGGTGACTTCGTCCTGATGGGCGGGGAAGTGCCGGCTCTGGCGGTGATCGAGGCCAGTGTGCGTCTGATCCCCGGGGCTTTGGGCGATGCCGCCTCGAGTGAACAGGACAGTTTCGAGAACGGGCTGCTGGACCATCCCCACTACACCCGCCCCGCCGACTTCCGAGGGCTCAAGGTTCCGGAGGTTCTGCTCTCCGGGGACCATGCCGCTATCGCCAGGTGGAGGCGAGAGGAGGCGACCCGGAGCACCAGGGTCAGACGCCCCGATCTCCGCCGCGATTGAAGGCGGAGCGGAACCGCCCCTTCGCTCTCGGCAGAACGGGGTCCATTGAGCTAAACTCACGGGCTCCCGGAGCCCATAGGAATTTCCATGAACGCCATCGCCACCATCGAAAAGAACATCAACCCGAAGATTCATCCCGAGCTTCGCACCGGCACCACGGTCCGCGTCCACGTCAAGGTCCGCGAATCCGTCCTCAAAGAGGAACAGAAAGCGAAGACCGCCAAGGCCAAGAAGGACAAGGATCAGGAGCGGGAACGCATCCAGATCTTCGAGGGCCTGATCATCGGCATCAGTGGCACGGGGGTGAAGCGCTCCATTACTGTCCGCAAGATCTCCTTTGGCGAGGGGGTCGAGCGGATCTTTCCCCTGTCGACTCCGTCGGTCGACAAGATCGAGGTCTTGAAGCGTCACCATGTGCGTCGCGCGAAGCTTTACTTCGTGCGCGACCTAAAGGGCAAGGCGCTGCGCCTCAAGGAGCTTCGCGACAAGCCGGTGAAGGCCAAGGGCAAGGCCGCCGCCGCCGAGGTCGTTTCCTAGCCGTCGATTCGGGCTCCAGGCGTTTTCGCTTGAGCCGCAAGAAGATCGCTGGCCCAGGCTCGGTGCCCGGGGAGAGCGAAGGCAAAGACGCCGCGAACTCCTGCGACGACCACTTCGAAAAAGAGGCGGCCTTGCGCCTGGAGGTTCCCGTGGCCGGCGCCGATGAAGTTGGACGGGGAGCCCTTTTCGGCCCCGTGGTCGCGGGTGCGGTCTTTCTGGGCGACGGATTCGATTGGACCGGCCTCAACGACTCGAAAAAGCTCACGGCCCGAAGGCGCACCGAACTGGCCGCCCGCATCCGGGAAAGTGCCGCGGCATGGTCGATAGGCGAAGCCAGCGTCGAAGAGATCGATCGACTCAACATCCGAATGGCCACCCATCTCGCCATTCGCAGGGCGGTGCTCGGACTGAAGATCGCGCCGAAACTGGTCCTCATCGACGGGATCGACGAGCCTCTCGATGGCCTCGCCCAGAAAGCCAT
>JANLSZ010000193.1:0-3018 GCA_031362685.1 Vicinamibacteria bacterium
AGGCGGTCCTCGCCCAGCAACGGCGGTTCATGGCCGATGCATCGCATGAGCTGCGCACTCCGGTTTCCGTCGCGCGCACCGCGATCGAAGTGACTCAGGCGAAGGCGGGAAGGACCGAAAGCGAGTATCAGGAGTGCCTGAGCGTGGTCCGGGAGCAGATGACCCGGCTGAGCCGGATCGTCGAGGACCTCTTCGCGTTGGCGCGGGCCGATGCCGGGGCCCTCCCTCTCGCCATCCATCGCTTTTACCTGAACGAGCTGGTGGCGGCCTGCGTCAAGGATGCGAATCTTCTGGCCGCGACCAAGAGGACGACGGTCGAGTGGACCGGGGCCGAAGACCTGGAAATCTCCGGCGATGAACGGCTCCTGGGCCAGATGATCTCGAACCTGCTCGACAACGCGGTCCGCCACGGCTCGCCCCGGGGTCGAGTCACGGTCGATCTGATCGCTCGGGACAAGGCCTGCGAAATCTCCGTGAGCGATTCGAACGAACCCATCGCGGAAGCCGAACGCGAGAGGATTTTCGAGCGCTTCGTGCGCCTCGACCCCGCGCGCTCCGGAGAAGGGGCGGGGCTCGGCCTCTCCATTGCCCGAGCGATCACGGTGGCTCATGGGGGGACGCTCGGTCTATCGAGGGACGGACGCGGGGGGAACACCTTCGTCGCCGTCCTGCCGATTTCCTGAGGACTTGCTCCACGCGCCCCGGCCGCGAAGCGAGGCGTACACTCACCGTCGTCGACCCGAATTTCTGGAGACACGACGTTTCGCCTTCAACCAACACCGAGGCCCTGCATGACCAGACGCTCCCTTGCCGCTCTTGCCGTTTCCACCGTCGTAGCAATCGCCGTGCCTCGCCTCAGCCAGGCCCAGACCTTCAAGGTCGAGAAGTTCGACATCAAGGGAGAAGGCGGCACCGACTACGTCGCGGTCGAAGCCGCCACCGGCCGCGTGTTCGTTTCGCGCTCCAGCCACATGATGGTGGTGGAAGGCGCCACCGGCAAGGTGCTCGGCGACATTCCGAACACACCCGGCGTGCATGGCGCGAGCTTCGCCCCGGCCGCCGGTCACGGCTTCACCACCAACAGCGGCGACGAGACCGTCACCATGTTCGATCTGAGGACGCTGGCCGTGATCAGGCAGATCAAGGTAGGCCCCGGTCTCGATGGCATCATGTACGACGAGGCCGACGACAAGATCATCCTCACGAATCACAGCCGCCCCATCGGCACCCTCACCGCGATCGACCCCAACAGCGGCGACATCGTCGCCACCGTCGAACTCGAAGACACTGCGCCTGAGGGTGCGGTGGCCGATGGCAAGGGGCACATCTTCGTGAACAACGAAGGCAAGAACACCATCCAGGTGATCGACGTGAAAACGTGGAAGGCGACCGCCTCGTGGCCGATAGCGCCGTGCGACGGGCCGACCGGAATCGCGTACGACAAGGCCTCGAACCGCATCTTCTCCGGTTGCAGCAAGACCTCGGTCGTCGTCGATGCGAGCACGGGCAAGGTCGTGGCAACGATCACGAACGGCACCCGCGTTGATGCTCTGGGATGGGATGCGGCGAAGAAGCTGATCTACATTCCGAATGGGGGCGAGGGCAACGTCACGGTCGTCCATCAGGATTCGCCGGACAAGTACAGAGTGGTTGCGACCGTCGCTACCGTCCCCGGCGCGAAGACCATCGCCGTGGACCTAGGCACCCACAACGTCTATCTTTTCCAGCCCGAGCGGGGTCCGGTCCCACCGCCGGTTCCGGGTGCGCCGACTCCCACACCGGCCCCGCCCGGCGGCCGTATTCGCCCTCCCCAGGGACCGATCACCGCGGCGTGGTTCGTCGTCATCAAGCAGTAAAGACCAAAGCGAGGCGTTGGCCGGTCAGAAGCGAGGGCGGGTGATCTCGGCGGTGGTGTCGGCGGTGTCGTCGTCCGTTCTGCCGAGGCGTTCCCCTATGAGCTTGCCGAAGATGATCGCGGGTCCAAGAACCATGCCGCCGCAGAAGGAGTTGCCGCAGGTGGCGCCCGCGCCGAGGATCTCGCCCGCCGCGTAAAGACCCTCGATGATGTCGCCCTCCTCGTTCCGCACGCGCAGGGCGACGTCCACATCCACCCCCGAGAAGGTGATCAGCGAGATACCGTGATTGCGCATGGCGTAGAACGGCGGTTTCTCGATGGGCGCAGGCAGAAACTTTCGATCGAAGTCCGAATCGCTTTTGCCGCCCACGAAACCGTTGTAGCGCTCGACGGTGGTGAGCAACCCGTACTCGTCGATGCCCGCGATACGGGCCAGCTCCTCAAGAGTGGCGGCGGCGTGAACGCCCTCACGATGGCCGGCGCGCGACCGCAGATCCTCCTTCGACCAGCCCACGATGATGTTCGGGGACATGTCGATAGCGTGATCGTCGAAGACGGTGAAGAAGGTCAGGCCATCCGTCTTCATGAGCGCGCGTTCCTTAAGGTCCACGCTCTCTTCATCCTCGGCGATCCAGCGCTTGCCGAAACGGTCGACATAGATCTCGTAAGGCGGACGCTCCTTCGCGATGAGAAGCGGCCGGTCGGCCCAGAAGGCTTTGTGCGGATCATCCGGATGAGGCAGACCGCCGAACGTGGGCAGGTACGTGCCCCGCCCCGCGATGCGCGCGCCCAGGCCCCGCGCCATCTTCAGACCATCTCCAGTGGCGTGATCGCGCGCGGCCGAGACCAGGGGGAAGCCCTCGATCTCCTTAAAGAGTTCGGGCGAGGCGGCGAAACCGCCGGTGGCCAGGACCACCCCGTTCTTTGCGCGCGCGGTTCCAACCTTCCCGCTCCTGACGAATTGGACGCCGACCACCCGCCCTTTGTCGGTCAGCAGGCTCTTCGCTCGCGCGTTGAGCGAAAGCGTGATGGCTCCCGAGTCGATCAGCGGCTGAGCCAGCCGGGCCAGGAGTTTCAGCAGCGAGCGTGCTTCGTCAACGCCATAGTAGGTGCGAGGAACCGAGTAGGGCTCGTGACCGTAGACCAGACGTGGTGACTCGGGG
>JANLSZ010000199.1:0-2962 GCA_031362685.1 Vicinamibacteria bacterium
CGGAAATTCTCGGCGGCCGGGTGAAGACACTTCATCCGAAAGTCTTCGGGGGAATTCTGGCCAAGCGCAACGATGAGCATCTGGCCGACCTCAGAACCGCCGGGATTGGCGCGATCGACGTGGTCGTGGTGAACCTCTATCCCTTCGAGGACAAGGTCGCGAAGGGCGTGTCGTTCGATGAGGCTCTGGAGAATATCGACATCGGCGGACCGTCTATGGTGCGAGCGGCGGCCAAGAACTTCCAGGCGGTCGCGGTGGTGGTTGACACCGCCGACTATGGACTTCTTCTCGAACAGCTCGCGCGCCCTTCGGGGGTCGACCGGGCCACCCGGCTCTTTTTCGCTCAGAAGGCCTTCCGGCACACCGCCCGCTACGAGGCCGCGATCTCCCAATACATGGCGGAAATCGAGGCCGCCGAGGAGTCTTACGCCAAGGCTCACAGCGACAGCGTGTTCCCCTACCGCCTGAACCAGAGCTTCGAAAAGATTCAGGATCTGCGCTACGGTGAGAATCCTCACCAACGGGCCGCGTTCTATTCCGACATGGGTTCGACCATGTACTCGGTGGCGGCGGCTCGCGTGCTCCAGGGCAAAGAACTCTCGTTCAACAACATTCTCGATCTCGACTCCGCCTGGCGTCTGGTGACTGATGTCGATGGTACGGCCTGCGCGATCATCAAACACACCAACCCCTGCGGGGTCGGCCGCGGCGCCTCGCTCGAAGAAGCGTTCGGCCGGGCCTGGGAATGCGATCCCACGTCGGCGTTTGGCGGCATCGTCGCTCTCAGCACGCGTTGCGACGCGGCGGTAGCCACGAAGATCACCGGTTCATTCTTCGAGGCCGTCATCGCGCCCGGGGTCAGCGCGGAGGCCAAGGCGATCTTCGCGTCCAAGAAGAATCTACGCGTTCTCGATATGGACGTCACCTCCATTCATCGAGTGACTGGTTTCGATCAGAAGAGGGTGATGGGCGGCGTCCTCGCCCAGGATTGGGATATGTCTCGATTCGACAAGGCCGCCTGCGACCCGGTCAGCAAGCGCAAGCCGACGCCCTCAGAGTGGGAGGCGCTAGGCTTTGCCTGGAATGTGGCCAAGCACGTGAAGTCGAACGCGATCGTCTTCGCGACCAGGGATCAGACGGTCGGGATCGGGGCCGGGCAGATGAGCCGGATCGACTCGGTGAAGATCGCGATCCAGAAAGCGCAGGGGCCGCTCGCCGGGACGGTGGTGGCCTCCGACGGTTTCTTCCCGTTCCGCGACAACGTCGACGCCATCGCCAAGACCGGCGCCACCGCCATCATCCAGCCCGGCGGCTCGGTGAAGGACGAGGAAGTGGTTAAAGCCGCCGACGAACTCGGCCTCGCGATGGTGTTCACCGGAGTCCGTCACTTCAAGCACTGACTACGCGCGGAATGGCCCAGCTGAGAAACCCGTGCGAGAAAGGCCCAGTTCAGCCCCTTTTCGTCATTGCGAGGGACCCGTCGTTTTGGAGCGGACCGAAGCAATCCCTCGAGAGATTGCTTCAGGCCATGACGGACGGACAGTGGCCTTCGCAATGACGGTCATGGGGTTCCTTCCCAAAGTCACGGAGCGCGAAGCCTGGCCTTGGGCCAGCGCGAAGCCTGCCCTCGGGGCACGTAGTCCGTGGACCGACTCGCAATGACGTTCCGCGCTAGACGATCGACGGATCCTCGGGCGTGCCCGTCCACTTTGTCATGTTCTCGGCGCCCGTTTCGGTGATGAAGATGACGTCCTCGTGCCGGATGCCGATCTCGCCGTAGATGTAGATTCCCGGTTCGTCGGAGAAGCACATGCCCGGGCGCAGCTTGGTGGTGTTGCCGCGGACGAAGTAGGTCCACTCGTGACCATCCATGCCGATTCCGTGCCCGACCCGGTGCCCGAACAATTCGTAGTCCTTGCCGAAGCCCGCATCGGTGACGACCTTGCGCGCGGCCGCGTCGACCGCCTGACACTCGACGCCCGGCTTTGCCGCGCGGAAAGCCGCGTCCTGGGCTTTGCGGACGGTGTCCCAGATCAAGCGCTGACGGTCCGTCGGCTTCGCGCCGAAGATGCCGGTGCGGGTGATGTCGCTCTCGTAACCATGCAGCTTGCCTCCGCCGTCGAGAAGAACAGGGTCGCCCGCCTTGAGGGGCTGTGGCGTGGTGGTTCCGTGGGGGAAGGCCGCGTCCTTTCCGAACAAGACCAGCGAACCGCCCTCCATGCCCAGCCTCCGATGAGCCGTGGCGGAAAGTCCCGCGACCTGATCCTGGGTCATTCCTTCCTTGAGCGACGCGAACACCGCGCGGTGGGCGGCCACCGTGATCTCACCGGCACGCCGCATCAGGGCGATTTCGTGAGCGTCCTTGATTACTCGGCAACCCGCGGTCACCGGCGTCCCATTCACGATCTGGGTGGCGGGCGCCGCCTTGGCAATGTTGTCGGCAAAGGTGAAGGGCATCGTTTCCTCAATGCCGATCTTGCCGGTGATGACCCCGCGGTCTTTAAGGATGGTGGCCACGAGCGCCGACGGCGACTCGTGCTCTTCCCAGGCGCGGACATCCCTTCCGACTTTCACCTGCTCCAGCGCGCGCGCCTTTTCGAAGGCAGGCGTTACCCAGGCCGGGTCGCCTTCACGGGTGATGATGCAACCGAAGAAGCGCTCGGAGAGTCCCCAGCGCGCTCCCGTGAAGTAGTCGAGGGTGGTGCTTGAGGCGATCACCAGGGCCTGCATGCCGGTTTCGGCGAGGAGAGCCTGGGCCTTGGCGATTCGGACCTTGCGCTCATCCATGGAGATCGGGGCCACGCCTGCGGTCATGGGCACGAGCGCTGCGATGGCCGCGGGGAGGGCGTCGCCAGCAGATTGCGCGCCGGCCGGGGACGCGCCGGCCGAGGCCAGTTTCCCGGGCGAGGCAGAGTACTTAAAACAATTGACATATAAATTTAATTGAGCAGTAGGTTGATAA
>JANLSZ010000227.1:0-30219 GCA_031362685.1 Vicinamibacteria bacterium
CCTACCTCGCGGCCAAGGCCTGCGCCACACGTTTTACGACGCTATCCATGAGATCGATGTAGGTAACCGTGCCCGGCAGCGCGCCGGGGAACTGAGCCACATCCACCAACGTGGCATTGGTCTTCGACGCCACGGCTTCCGCAGTCTTGCGCGGCTGATAGGGCTCGACGAGCAGGATTCGGATGTTCTCGGCCTCCATCTTCTGCATGACCTTGGCCAGGTGCGGCGGCGACGGGGGGATGCCGGGCTTGGGCTCGAGGAAGGTATCGGCTTTGAGGGAAAAGCGGCGGCCGAAGTAACGCCAGGTCGGGTGGTAGGTCACGATCTGCCGTCCCGCGTAGGGCTTGAGCGCCTCGGTCCACTCCTTGAGCTTCGCGTCCAGGCGGGAATCGAAGCTGTCCACGTTCGCCTTGAAGGTAGCAGCGCCCGCGGGGTCGAGAGCGGCGAAAACGCGACCGATATGTTCGGCAACCACCTTCGCATTCAAGGGATCGAGCATGAAGTGCGGGTTTCCCGCGACGTGGGTGTCCCCCTGAGAGCGGTCCGCCGCGAGCGGGATGTCAAGAAGCTGGATGCCCTCGGAGGCCACGATCCGGCCGGGAGCGCCGGCCAGGATCTTCCCGTTTCGCGCGCCGTCGAGGAGCGGCGGAAGCCAGCCGATCTCGAGTTCCGCGCCCCCTTCGATCAGAACGTCGGCCCGATTCAAAGCCACAATCTGACTTGGACGGGCGTCCACGAAATGAGGATCTTCGGTGGGCTTGGCGATGGTGGTGACGGACACGCGGTTTCCGCCGATCTCCGCGGCGAGCGCGCCGTACTCGCCCGTGGTGCCGACGACCTTCAGGGCGGCTTGCGCCGGGAGCGCCGCGCCGAGGAGGCTCACGGCGATGAAAGCGATTGTTCTCTTCATGGTTGCCTTTTCTTCTTAGAACTTGTGGGCCGCGTGGGCCCCGAGCAAAAATTCGAGCTGCAACCAGACCGAGTGATCGTTGCGAGCGAAAGCATCTCTGTGGTCGAAGTTGTACTGGAGGCGCAATTTCGAGAATTCGGTGGGGAACCAGGTGAATGTGGGTGACACGCGCCAGCGAGGCGTGAGGGCCGCGTCTCGAGGATCGCCGGTGTCTCCGGCCACGCGATCGACCCGCAACGCGAGGACATGGCCCGCTTTGTAGCCGTAGTTGATCTGCAGGTAGGAGCCCCAGTCGCGGAACGTCTCGGCGCGCTCCGCGCCGGTCGAGACGCGGCGTTGCATCCATTCCGCCTGGACTTTCACGAAGGGAAACCCCCGGAACGCGTTCGTCGGCTTCCATTTCCAGTAGGCATCGCCGCCGAGCACGCGAGTTCTGGCGCTCTCACCGGTTCCGTTCGGCCCGAACGCGCCGGACGCGCCGAGGAGAAGGGTCTGGGTGTCGCTCAAGTCGAAGGAAACCGCATAGCGAGGCACGATCAGCATGTCGGTCAGGCTCCTGACCTCCCGTTCGTGGATCTCTCGCCCGAAGAGCGTGTCCCCCGGCACACCCCTGAAGCTGCGCGCGGTCTCTCCCTGGCTGTTCTGCAGGGCTATGAACGCCTCCGAGTAGAAACTTGTCGGCATCAGCCACGACACTCGAACTCCGGTCGATCGCAGACCATCCGGTCCGAAGATCCGCCCGTTCACCAACGGCTGGTCGACGAAGTCCCACGAGTGAGGATGCTGTGGATTGAGCCGCCCGAACTCCGTGAAGAAGTGTCCGGCCTTGACCTGCAGTCCTTTCGGGAGCGAGGAGGTTGTGGCATACACCTCCTCCAGTTCGACGATGGTTTCGCCCTGGGGGGTGATCTGCAGGACCACGTTCGCCTGGCCGCGGAAGTAGGGATCGACGGCGCCGTCGAACACCGCTTCCACGTTTTGCACCGTGAATCCGCGCTGGCTGGGATCATGCCCGCCGGTCTGAAGTGCCGGGACATCGCTCGCGGTGGAGGCCCCGCCGGCGATGAGGGCGTCGAGCGAGAGGTTCAGGAAGTTCTTTCCCGCAGCTCCCGTCACCACGGGTGCGGGCGCCGGGACCGGCGCGGGACTTCCAGCATCTGGCGCGGTCGGCGTTGGCTCCGCGGTCGGCGAGGGGCTTCCTTGGGCCGGAGGGGCGGGGGTTGGGTTCTGCGCTGCGACCAGCCGGGGACCGGCAAACATCACGACGAGGAGAGCAGCTTCCTTTCGCAGCCTCCAAGGACTTCTCGGAAAAATGGACACTTGATACCCTTCTGAATTGCGACTCTGAATGGACTCCCGTGGCCACGCGGGGGGTCAATCAAACAACCGGTGGCCCTTCACCCCCTCGCGGTTGCGTGGGAGTTCACCGATCAGGCGGTGGGAGGTCCGCGGAGGGCGAGGGTGCTCGGCGCGGCGGTATCGCCGACGATGGGCCTGGCATCCGGCGGCGCCACGTCGACGGACCACACGGGTGCAAGTCCCGGCACCGCGATCTGCGTGGCCAAGCCGGCCATATGGACTCGGCAGACGGTGCAATGGATCTCAATCGGACAGCCATCATCCGTGTGGTCCTCGAGGTTGACGCCCAGGAACATCGTCGCTACCACCAGGCAGGCGACCAGGCTCAACCACCGGCGGCTAGACAAGGGCACGGCACATGGTAACCCGGCGCGCAGGCTCGGTGTCAATTCCCCGGTCCGTCAACTGCTCTCGGGCGGCCAGGCTGAAGAACGCGACCTTCGCGTCCGCCATCGTCCGAATCAGCTCATGTCCGACCCGGAGCTTCGTCGCCTCCAGTTGAGCGGCCGCGAACTTCTTGCGGAGAGGCTGAGATCCGACTGGCCTGAGCGACTTCGGCCTGGGCGATTCCAAGATCTTGCAGTGTCGCCTGGAGGTCGCGGTTGTTGACCAGGGCCACCCGCGCGGCCATCTCCGCGGTCAACTCGTCCTTCAGGATCCCGCGGACGAGGCCCTCGATTTCCTTCGCCTCCGTGGGCGACCGAATGAACCGGGCATCCTCACCGGCTCGCTCTCGGACCTTGTTGCCGACGTCGATGAACGCGGCGCTGGGATCGACGGTGGCGCAGCCCCCGACTCCGACCGCGCCCAGCAGAGCCAGAAGCTGCAATGGACGCCTCACTTCTTTTCCTTGGGCTTCTTGACCAGGGCCGTTCCGCAGATTGGACACTTGCCAGTCGGCTGGGGGAACAGTGGCGCCCGGCTTCGCTTCATGCATTGAATGATCCATTTTCGAATGGTCCATCGCAGGCATCGCTGCTCCGCTCGGCGCTGCCTCGGCGGCCGGGGGAGGAGGCGCCTTCGCGGGGGCGAACAATTCCAGCCTCTCGAACCGGCCCTCAGCGGCCGAAGCGCTCGCAGCACTGTCTAAGGCCTTCGTCGCGGGCCACAGGCACGCTCGCGCAACCGGCGAGTGGAAAGGCCGCAAGGACTAAGGATCGAGCTCGGCAGCAATTTCATCGGGCCGAATTCTACGAAGCGCAGATTAGAGACGCGTTAGCGTTTCGCGTGCACCACCGCACCGACGACCGACCCTCCTTCTTTCTACGCTGGTCGCGTCGATAGCGCACGTACTCACGTGCTCCATCGGCTCACCTACCTTGACCGCAGGAAGAAGAGATCGAACATGAAAGCAAGACGAACACCAGTGTCGATATCCGGCCTCATCATGGCTTTGACTCTGGCCGTCTGGTCACCAGCCTGGGCGCAATCTGCCCAGATGGCGGAGACGCCGATGACCGGCAAGAAGTCGAGCGATGATGCCTCGCATGCCGGGACTCGGGCTGGGAGCATGACGGAAATGATGGGCGCTCCCGGCCTGGTGCCTTTCGACATCATGACCGGGCAGGCCGGAAAGTGGATGGTCGGGTACCAGTTCATGTCCGAAAAGATGGACGGCAACCTCGCTGGAACCGCCCCGGTCAGTGAGGCGACGATTGTGAAGAGCTACCTTGCCGCACCCACCGACATGACCATGCAGATGCACATGGGGATGGTCATGTATGCCCCGACCGACAAGCTGACGCTCATGGGGTTGCTCCCCTATATTTCGATGTCGATGGGCGAACTCCACCGCGATGGCACGCGATCTACTGAACGAAGCGAAGGGATCGGCGACCTCGAATTGCGTGGCCTGTATTCCCTGTATGCAGCGAAAGACCTTCGCCATCGGTTTCTGGCGAACTTCGGGGTCGGCATTCCCACGGGCTCCATCAACGAGCATGACCCGGAAGGGGCGCGGATGGAATATCCCATGCAAATAGGGTCTGGAACATTCTCATTGTTGCCCGGCATTACTTATCTGGGGCAAGCCTTACCCTGGGGTTGGGCCGCGGATTTCAGCTCAACCGTGCGGCTCGGCCGGAACGACAACGGTTATCGACTCGGTGACCGTTACCAGTTGGGCGTTTCGGTCACGCGACAGCTCGGGAGTTCATTAAGTCTGTCGGGGGGCGCTCGCGGCGAACTCTGGGAAAACATTCGCGGGTCGGATTCTCTGCTTGACCCCGCCGACGAGCCTACGAAGGACCCGAACCTGCAAGGCGGGAAGCGGCTGAGTGCCGTGGTCGGCCTCACTGTCCATCCCGGGAAGGGAATCCTCAAGAACCAGCATTTTCATGCCCAGGCGGAGGCGCCGCTCGTGCAATCCTTGGACGGCCCGCAACTGAAAAGGAGCTGGATCCTGCGACTTGGCTGGCAGATGGAATTTGGCGGACGTGCGCCCAGCACCGAGCCGAAAGCCGGAGATCCTGGAGACCGGACATCAGGCAGCATTTAGAGCAGGGGTTCAGGAGAGTCGTCGGGCAATGGCTTCGATCGCCTTCATGCCTTCGCCGAACCGCGCGATCTCACCCCGATGCTTCGCCAGATCACCGTAGGAGATGAATCGCACCTGGAGATCTGAGACGCGGCTGAATGCCGGCCGCAGGGCTTGCTCACGCACATCCTCTTCTCTGGCATCCGGGGCCACGATGAAGAGGGCGCGCGCCGTCTGGTCGGGGAGTCCCAGTGCCAGGTCGAGCATGCGCACTATCCCGGAGTAGATCGACGGCGCGCCCGCTCAGAAACCACACCAGAAAAGGAAATGGCCCATGAAACTTCGCTCCCCTCCCCTCACCGTCGCCCTCGTTGGAATCCTCGTTTTCGCCACCTCCAACATCAACGCCGCTCCCGTCCAATCGCAATCTGCCGAGCCTGCTGAAGAGAAGATGAAAATGCAGGAGCCACCGATGGCTGGCATGAAGACAGGCCGTGCGGCTTCGCAGGCTGCGAGCATGACTGAAATGATGGGTGCTCCTGGCTTGGTGCCCTTCGATGTCATGACCGGGCAGGCGGGACAATGGATGGTCGGCTATCAGTTCATGTTGGAAAAGTTGGACGGCACCCTCGACGGAACCCACGACATCAGCGAGGCGAAGGTGCTTGAACTCTTCGCAGCCACACCCACCGACATGACGATGCAAATGCACATGGCGATGGTTATGTATGCCCCGACCGACAAGCTCACGCTCATGACGATGCTCCCCTATGTTTCGATGTCGATGGGCGAACTCCACCGCGATGGCAAGCGAGAAACTGAACGAAGCGAAGGGATTGGCGACCTCGAATTGCGCGGCATGTATTCCCTGTATGCCACGAAAGACTTTCGCCATAAGCTGCTGGCGAAATTCGGGGTCGGCTTTCCAACGGGTTCCATCAACGAGCGTGATCCGGAAGGGGATCGGATGGAATATCCGATGCAAACCGGGTCGGGAACTTTCTCGTTGCTGCCAGGCTTCACTTATCTCGGGCAAGCATTGCCATGGGGTTGGGGAGCAGATTTTGGTTCAACGGTGCGGCTCGGTCGGAACGACGTCGGCTACCGACTCGGGAACCGTTATCAGTTGGGCGTTTCAGTCGCGCGAGAACTCGCTAATTGGGTGAGCTTATCAGCCGGGGCACGGGGCGAGCTGTGGAAAAACATCAGCGGGGCGGACCCTCTACTCGATCCCACCTCTGAACCTACAAAGGACACGAACCTGCAAGGCGGAAAGCGCCTCAGTGCTCTTTTGGGAATCACTTTTCATCCTCAGAAAGGGCTGCTCAAAGGTCAGCATATTCATATCCAAGTCGAGGTGCCAGTCGTGCAATCTCTGGACGGTCCTCAACTGTCAAGGAGCTTTGTCATCAGGGCGGGTTGGCAGTTGGAATTCTGACCCCTTTGATACGAACGAGGCCGAACGACGGATGCAGAATGTTCACGTAGTTCAAGGCAAGCAGACCCGACACGAGAAAGGCAGCAACAATCCTCCCGTAGGCCGAGAGGCGACGCTGGAGGATTCGACGCTCGATCGTATCGGGCGCGGTGACCGATTGAGTCCAGGGTGGCATTTTGCGCACGATGATAGGACCTTCGCGCACGGGTTTCAGGTCGCCGCGGCTGGCGGTCGCGCTCGTGAGGGGGCCGGAGCTCGCGGTGTGCTCCGCCTGCGGGGCGGCGCTCGAAGGCGAGTCCACGGCCTGCTTCCACTGCGGCCATACCCGCAAGAGCCCGCCCTTGACGAAGGGCCCGGTCATATCGAATCGGTATGAACCGAACAAAGAGCGGGTCTGCGCCGATCCCCACTGTGGCGGAATGGCTCAAGGGCGGCCGACCTTGTTGTCGTCCAGGTCCGTGATCCACGCGAACTTTCCCGGACCGGGTGGGCCTGCCGATGAGGAGGGCGCGATCGCAGAGTCAACCTACGAGCAATTGCGCAAACCCTGAGAGCAGTCTTCCCCGCGCTTTCATCTCTGCCCCCTTCAACGCAGGGTGAGCCGCCGGCGCAACGCGCCGAGGCTCATGACCCCCGTCCGTGGATGTCCTCGTTTGCCCCAGATTAGCGGACAACATGCCCGGTGCCTATACTCGCCCCACCGAAGACGAGGACACGAAGATGGCAATAATCAACTGGTCGCAGTGTGAGGCAGTGGAAAGCGTGCCCGGCAAGCGGAGCGGTGCAATGGTGTTTCGAGACACGCGAACACCTGTGTCTGTCGTATTCGACAACTTGGAAACGGGCGCGACGATCGAAGAAATTATGGACTGGTTTCACTTGTCGCATGCCCAAGTGACCGCGGTCATCGAGTTCGCAGCGCGGAGTCTTGACGCACCATCGGCTGCTCCTTTAACCGATGCTCATCCTGTTTGATAACGGAACACCGGCTCCGTTGCGACACGCGTTCAAGGATCATGTCGTCGTAGAAGCGATTGAACGCGGCTGGGAGAGGCTTTTGAACGGAGAACTGATAGCGGCCGCCGAGGCGGCCGGCTTCGATGTGTTGCTGACGACGGACAAGAACATGCGCTACCAGCAAAACTTGACCGGTCGGAAGATCGCCTTTGTGGTCATCGGAAATCAGCAATGGCCCATTCTGCGACTTCACAGCGCGCGAGTTGTGGCCGCTGTCAATGCGGCGACGCCCGGGAGTTACGCGGAAGTAACAATTCCCTTCGCCTAACTACTGGAGAATCGTTTCCGTGTCGCGGCCATGCGGCCTCAGGAACCATGTTCCTAGGGCCGGCAGGAGCAGCAGAGTGGCACAGAAAGTTCGAACCGCGCCGCATGCTGTCGACATGTTCGGTCTGAAACGTATCCAGGCAACTCATCAAACATCTGGGGAGAGGCGCCAAGGTCATTACCTGTCACCTCGGCAACGGTGCCAGTGTCTGCGCCGTCCGGGATGGCCAAAGCATCGACACCAGCATGGGGTTCACGCCGATGGAAGGCCCTGGTCATGGGCGCACGCTCCGGCGAAGTTGATCCCGGGCTTCTCGTGTACCTCATTCGGTCGGTCGGCATGACCGCAGGCGACCCTCGACCTATGAGCAGGTTCGAGGCATCGCACGGCGAGCAGCTAAGCCGCCCGTCGCATCCGCCCTCGGACAAACGCGAAAGTCAGGACTGCGAAAGGGATGAGGAGAGCCAGGATCGAAGCGGTTCTCTTCACGACCGTCAGATACGGGAGGACGGCGGCGAGAAAATGAATTCGGTTGGGAAATCTCGCCAGGAGACCAAGAACGGCCGCATTTTCCGCGAAATCGAACACTACATAGGCGATGGGCATGGAGAGAAGCAACGCTGTCGGCAAACGGCCGAGGTCCATAACCTTGAGCGCCTCTCGCATGAACAGAAACAGGAACGGCAGCAGACTGAGGGGCAATACTGCGTCAACAGTGACGTTCCTGAATGAGTAGATTTTGCGGCCTTGTTCTCCGTAGGCTTCGAGCCGCGCGTAGAGGTCGGCTTCATCGAAGGCGGGCTTGATGTCGAGAAGGACCCCGCCGCGGCTCGCCTTTACAAAGTTGGGGACGCTTCCATGGAAGTCCAGCGCGTGAACACTGAACACCACGAGAAACGCCACCAGAAAAGTCAGTCCAAGGACTCGGTGACCTGTCATGGTTGAGGGTTATAGGCCTTTCCAACCAACGCTTCAAGGTCAGCAGTGCGCTCAGCGCGCGCTCCTCCGTACCGGATCGGACGAGACCTCGAGCTAGCAGCCCGTGGTGAAAGTCCGCCGTGGCACCGAGACGAGCGATGCGCCCGTCTGGCAAGGCGCCGAGGAGCCTCAATATCGCGAATATTGAGGCGACGAGCAACGCAGTCCAGCCGGGATGCAGCGTTCGTCGAATGCAGGCCGACTTTCACCACGGGCTGCTAGCGCCCCAGAACCACGTCAATTCCCGACAGCACAAGCTCCGTCTTCGCTGCCGAAAGCCTCCCCGCCCGACCTTTCAGAACCGACTTGTCCAGGGCGATGATCTGGGAGACGTTCGCCACCGAATCTTTGGGAAGTCCAGTCATTCTGGCCGTGAGAAGGACATTGCCGGGAGCGTCGGCCCAACGCAAATTGCTGGTGAGCGGCACACAAACCGTCGTGGCGATCCGGCTGCGGTTCAGGGCCTCGCCCTGAACCACGACGACCGGGCGACGAAATCCCGGACCCGACCCCGACGGTTCGGGCAGGTCCGCCCTTCAGACATCGCCCTGGGAGATCACCACTCGCTCCGCTTCAGCACGCGTTTCGCGGCGGCGGCCATAAACGGCTCCACGGGCTCTTTGACCGCATCACAAGCGCGGTTCATCGCCTCGGTCACCTCATCCGGAGCATGGCGCGACACGTACTCCCGTAACGCCCGGCTGTAGACCTCGCTTCTGGATTGCCGCATGCGGCGCGCCCAACCCTCAGCCCGCGCGAAGATGTCGTCCGGAATGGAAACCGCAGTCTTCATACCAAAAGTATAAGCACGACCCGGTGATCGCGCTTTGCCCCTTCATCGTCTGCGAGAAGCTACAGGGATGAAGACTCTGGCCCGCACTTGCGCCGGATCAGTGAACACTCCCGCTGCCGTCTTCGCAACACTTCTTGTACTTTCGGCCACCCCCACAGGGGCACGGGTCGTTTCGGCCCACCTTCGGGCCGCTCCGCACAAACGGCGTGTGGGCCGCGAAGAACTCGGCCCTGGTCTCGCCGCGGAAATGGTCGCGGAAGCCGATCACGCCGCGCTCCAGGCCTTCCACTCCGATGGCATGACCGCACGCGGACCGATGACCGCGGCCGTCAGCATTCCATCGATCATCGACACGCCCATCGCGGTGTCTGTCGTGGGCGGTAACGCCAGGAACGCCTCGAGGAGCAGCAGGTCCGCCTCGCTGATGGCGGCATCGAAGGGACGCATGTGGGAAGGCAACGCGACCGAGCCTTAACCCACGTTGACCGGCACGCGGGTCATCGTGTCGTTACCGAAGATGTCGATGACCTTCACCGCGACGGTGTAGCGGCCCGGCTTGTCGTCGAGAATTCGCGCGACGAGGGGCGGCAGCAGGCGCCCGTACGCCTTGGCTCGCAGTTCCTCGGCAGCGGGGAACCAACGAGTCTCTGGAAGCAGCTCGGCATACGGCGACTTCGGGAACTCGGGGTGCAGGCCCATGGGTCAATCCTAATCCGCCGTTAATCAAACCGGCCTAAGCTCGCAAAATGCGCGTGCTCGTCGTGGAAGACGACCAAAGGCTCGCTGCAGTCTTGCGCCAAGGCCTCAAGGAGCAAGGCTACGGTGTGGATCTTGCCGCCGACGCCACTCAGGGCTTCGACATGGCGATGGCCTACGAGTACGACGCGATGCTGCTGGATGTGATGCTTCCGGGCCGCAGCGGCCTCGACGTCCTTCGCGATTTGCGTGCGCGCGGTTCGCGTTCGCCCATTCTTGTCCTCAGCGCCCGTTCCGCCGTGGGGGACCGCATACGAGGTCTCGACCTCGGCGCCGATGACTATCTGAGCAAGCCCTTCGAGTTCCAGGAACTCCTCGCGCGCCTGCGGGCCATCACGAGGAGGCCGGCGGTCGAACCCCGAACGACGCTCAAAGCGGGAGATCTCGAGATGGACCTGGCCCGCCGAGAAGTCTCTCGCGGTGGACGTCCGCTCGATCTGACCACCAAGGAATTCGCCCTGCTCGAATACTTCCTGCGCAAGAAGGGCCTGCTGCTCACGCGTTCGATGATCCTCGATCATGTCTGGGACTCCGACTATGACGGCGGCTCGAATCTGGTCGAGGTCTATGTCAACTATCTGCGGCGCAAGACCGAGCAGAACGAGGCTTCTCGTCTGATCCAGACGGTTCGGGGCGCGGGGTATGTCCTCAAGGAAACGGAGTGAGCGGGATGGGCACGCTTCGCCTGCGACTGGCGCTCTGGCATGCGTTGGCGCTGTCCGTGATTCTCGCGGTGTTCGCAGCCCTGATCTACGGAGTGGTCCGGGACCAGCTCATCCGCCACCACGACGCAAACCTCATCGACACCGCGCGCTCCGTCGAGCGCATACTTTCTTCGGAGGCGGACTGTGAGTCGCTCACCGACGCTCAACGCGGAGAACTCGAACGTCTCGGCCCGCTTGTGCTTGTTCATGAAATGGGAGGGGAGCGACGTGTCTTCTTTCAGTCAGCCGACAAGCGCGGCCTCAATGCGCTGATCGGATCGAAGCCCGATGAAGTCGCGATTCCGGGGTCTGGGCGCTTCAAAATGCTGGGCACACAAGCCCAGCCGATTCGCCTGTATTCGGAGCCTTACAAGTCAAGAAGCGGCCGCTCCGGGTTGATCCAGGTTGCGCAGGGGCTGGGGGAGGTGCCCCTTCCGCTCGCAAGCCTTCGCCTGGCCCTGCTGCTCATGTCGCCGCTCGCGGTCGCTCTTGCGGCTCTCGGCGGGTACGGCCTCGCGCGACGAGCGCTCGCGCCCGTGGCCGAAGTCACGCGTCTCGCCCGGGAGATTGAGGCGGGCAGCTTGAACCGTCGTCTTCCGCTTCCTCACTCTCAAGATGAAATTGGCAGCCTGGTCACGACCCTCAATCAGATGATCGGCCGGCTCGAGGCCGGCTCGAGGCGATGCGCAGGTTCACCGCCGATGCATCGCATGAGTTGCGCGGGCCGCTCACCACCATGCGGGGCGCCATCGATGTGGCCCTGGCGCAGCCACGTGAAGCCGCTGAGTATCGCGAGACGCTTCTCTCGGTGGGCCACGATGTCGACCGTCTGCGCTCGATCACCGCTGACCTTCATGTGCTGGCGCGGGCCGACGCCGGTCGGCTCCCGATTGAGAGTGCGCCGGTTCGCCTCGATGTTCTGGCGGAGGAAATCGCAGAAACCCTGGAGAGCTCACACTCGCCTGAAGGCGTTCAGGTGGCGGTTGAGTCGTCAATGCCCGTCCTCGTCCTGGGCGACGAGCGCTGGTTGAGGCAGCTCGTCTTTAACCTCGTCGACAATGCAGTGAAGTTCGCGGGGGCGAAGGCCAGGGACAAACCGCAAGCGCTGGTTCGCATGACCGTGTCCGTGGCGGCGGGCCGCGGCCTTCTCTCCGTTTCGGACAACGGCCCCGGCATCCCCGAGGACAAGATCGGGCACGTCTTCGAGAGGTTCTACCGCGCCGACCCCGCCCGAACGCTCGGCGAACAAGAGGGATCAGGCCTGGGGCTTTCGATCGCGGCCTGGATCGCGTCTGCCCATCAGGGCGAGATTCGCGTCGAGAACATTGATGAAGGCGGCTGCCGCTTCATCGTGAGTCTCCCGCTCGCAACTGTCTGAATCGTAGAGGGTCAGGGGAAGGCCGCGGGCTCAAGCGGAAGCGATAGCCACAAGCTGTGCGCCGGGACGCTGGTTGACCAGGTCCTCGACCTCGGCGCGAAGCCGACGCGGGGACCCGCGGCCATGAGGCCACACGGGTTGTCGCTTCAATGTCGCCTCCCGGAAAGACCAGGACCGGGACGCCTTGAGCGAGCGCGCCGAGCGTGATTCTCGACCGCGGCCATCTTCAGGCGGCGACGCCCGCGGAGCTCGCTCGAAAAGTGTTCGCGAGCAAGGCCCGGCGTCGTAGCTGGCTCGCCGCTTTGCCCGTGGGGGAGAAGTACCGGCGCTTCCTGCAACTTCAACGGATGGCGTGTGAGATCAAACCGGCCGCCGGAAGGCCAGTGCCCGCGCCATGGCCGGATGAGGGTTGTTTGGAGCGTACGTAATGACGTACGATCGGCCCATCATGACGAACCTTACCGCCACCGTGGCGCGCGCCCAGTTCTACTCGCTCATTGATCGCGCGGCCGAGTCAAGCGAGCCCATCCGGATCAGCGGCCCTCGCAACAGCGCGGTATTGGTATCCGAGCAGGACTGGAACGCGATCCAGGAGACCCTTCACCTGCTGTCGATTCCAGGAATGCGCGAGTCCATCCGCAAGGGTCTGAAGACCCCGGTCAGCAAGTGCGCCACCAGCCCCGGCTGGTAAAGGGCCCGTGGGGCGTGGTCTTCGCCCCCCCGCCCGGAAGGACGCGCGGAAGGCTGCGAGATCACCCCTGCGGGCCAAAATCGAGCGGCTGCTCGAACTCCTCGCGCGCGATCCCTTCGAGAATCCACCGCCCTTCGAGCGACTGGTGGGCGATCTCGATGGCGCCCTGTCGCGCCGGATCAACATTCAGCATCGGCTCGTCTATCAGATTCTCCCCGACGCGCGAGTGGTGAAAGTGCTGCGCATGTGGACGCACTACGAATAGTCCCTTGATCTACAGCCGCTCCCGCTTCATGAGAAAACGCGCCCGCTGAGCCCGGCGCCTCAAGCGGCGTGACGAACGATCTTCGAGCCTTCCACTGAGCAGACGCAGTAGACGAAAGTCTGCGTCGTCCCCATGGGCGTGATGTGGTCTTCAGAGACGCTCTTGAGAAGGCGGAATTCCTCGCCGAATTGAGAGTGCAGCTCCGCAGGCGAGTAGCGCGCAACTTCCAGGCCGCTGCACTTCTGCGGACCGTCGGCGGCGAAGGTGGCCACGAACACATGGCCGCCGACGCGCACGCTGCGCCGCACCTGCGCGACGTAGCGGCGGCGATCGCCGGCGTCGGTCAGAAAATGGAACACCGCGCGGTCGTGCCAGATGTCATAGGCCGCCTCGGGCATGTCGACGTTGAGGATGTCCGCTTCGATCCATCGGACCCTTGCGGCCTTCGCGCCAAGCCGCGACCGGGCCGCTCTCAAAGCCGTCGCCGAGAGATCGAGCACCGTGATCTCGGTTGATGGTCTGTCGACCAGTCGATCGACCAGCGTCGAAGCTCCCCCGCCGACATCTATGATCGAAGCGCGGCCCGCGCCGGCGGCCTCGGTCACAAGACTCAGGGATAGAGTCGGTTCAGCCTGATACCAACTCACCTCATCGGGCCTCTTCCTGCTGTAGACGCCTTCCCAATGTTGCTTTCGATCCATGCTTTGCCTCCGCGCCTGGCCGTCAGGGCGCTGCCCTGTCGATTATCGCCCCAGAACGAGCCATGGGGCCCAGGTTTCAGTCCATCCCGGCTGATAGAACGGACAATCTTGCGCACGGCGATGGTGGATGTGGCGCAAGACTTGCGGCGCGGGATCTCCCGAACTCCTTTCGCGGCACTGGAGCCCCTGCCCACCGCGCGAATTCTGAGTCGGCACGTTCCGTGCTTTGATCAACACCGAGAGACCGTTTGACGCGAAAGCCGGAGGCGGCACGTTCAGGTCGTCACCGCCGAAGGACCAAGGTTCCAATGAGAGTTGACATGCCGAAGGAGAAAGCGACCGAGAGGGCCCGGGGCCTCCCCCGACGCGAGTGGCTTCGCGAGGCCGCCGCCGGCATCCTGGGGGCGTCGGCGGCTCGCGCATTGGTTGCGGGGGGCCTGCTGCTGCCGCTGATCGACACTGCCGAAGGCTTGGCCGAACCGCTTCGGCAGCCTTCCGAACTCGTCGGACCACTGATCGCAACGCCCGGGACCAGCGCGGTCTGGTCTGGTCGTTCCACCAGCCTCCTCACCTTTGGTGGGACCTATCCCTCGCCGACCCTGCGAGCCAGGCGCGGGGAGACCTTCGAACTTCTCCTTCAGAACCGACTTGCCGAGGCTACGAACATCCACTGGCATGGACTCGCGGTACCCGCGGAGGTTGACGGCCATCCCACCGATCTGGTTCTTCCCGGCGGCACGCGGCCGTATCGTTTCCAAATCGCGCAGGCCGCCGGAACCTATTGGTATCACCCGCACCCGGATGGGCGAACCGCGGCGCAGGTCTACGGCGGAATGGCTGGGTTCTTCCTTATCGAGGATGACGCCGAGCGCGCTCTCGGTTTGCCCGCGGGCGAACAGGATGTCGCCCTGCTCCTCCAGGATCGGCGCCGTACGACCGACAACTCGTTCGCCTACTCCCCGACACCGATGGACCTGATGTCGGGCTATCTCGGCAACACCGTCTTGGTGAACGGCACACCCGACGCGGAACTTCCCCTCGCCGCGACGCGGTATCGGTTCCGTCTCCTCAACGGATCCAACGCCCGGATCTTCCGCGTGGCTTTCGGGGACAACCGGGCGTTCGATGTCATCGCCGGAGATGGCGGCCTTCTTGAACGGGCGGTCGCCACGAATGCGCTCTTCCTCGCTCCAGGCGAGCGGGCGGAGATTCTGGTGGACTTTTCGCGAGACCCCGTAGGCGCCTCGGTCCCAATGATCAGCGCGGCCTTTACCGTTCGTGGTGGCGGCATGGGCATGGGAGGCTCCTCATCTCAAGGGGCTTCGGCCTCGCTGTTGCGTCTGGTGGTCGGGCGCGCAGGGTCCGCCCCCGTTGCGGTGCCCGCAAGGCTCGCATCAATCGACAAACTCGATCCTGCGCGCGCCCAGGTGCAGCGACGCTTTGTCATGGACATGCGCATGCCGCCCTTCGCGGGCGCGTTCACCATCAACGCCCGCAGTTTCGATGCGGCCCGAGTGGACGTTCGCGTCGAACGAGGTGTGCTCGAGGTCTGGGAAATCGTCAACGCCTCCACCGAACCTCACCCGTTCCACGTGCATGCCACGCAGTTCCAGGCCGTGAGCCGCTCGAGCGGAGCGCTTTCGCCCCATGAACTCGGACTCAAGGACACCGTTCTAGTGTGGCCGGGAGAAACGGTGCGAATCGCCATTCGCTTCGATGCTCACGCCGGCCTCTACGTCCTCCACTGTCACAACCTCGAACACGAGGACGCGGGGATGATGTTGAACCTCGAGGTGTTGTGATCCTGTCTTCCCTTCAGCCTCGCGCCTGCCGGGCCCCAGCCAAGACGTCCTGAACCCGATCTAGGCTTCTGCCTGCATTGGCCCTCGCTCCGTCATGGATTTTCCATGGGAGCCGGAATGAATCGGGCGAACAAACAGAGACAGTAAGGAGAGGCTTTCATGAAGAATCAACATCGAGCCGGAGTGTTCGTCGCGGCGCTGCTCGTCGCGTCGGGTGTTTCAGGACACACCGTTATCAACGAAGGCGAGGCGGTTGCTGGTGAACTGACGTTCATCACCCTTCGAGTAACCCACGGGTGCGGCACGTCGCCCACCACCAGTTTCAGGGTGCAGATTCCCGACGGCGTCACTCGCGTGACCGCTCGCTACCTGTCGGATTGGAAGATCACCAAGACCATGCGGAAGCTGGACACTCCGTTCAAGACCGAAGAAGGCCAGATGGTGACGGAAACCGTCAGCGAGGTGACTTGGAGCGGCGGCCATCTTCCCGATGGCTACTATGGCGAGTTCCAGTTGCGCGCGATGATGCCCAAGGAGCCGGGGAAGATGCTCTACTTCAAGTCGATCCAGGGCTGCGAAAAGGGTGAGATTCGCTGGATCGAAGTGGCGAAGCCCGGGGATTCGCCGATGTCGGTCAAGGAGCCTGCGCCCTTTATCAAGCTGATAGCGCCCGCGGCACGCAAGGGCGCATAGCCGCTCCGTGCCGTCAAACCGGCACGCCGGGCGGTTTTGGAGACCCGACCCCGGTCGTCCGTTCGCGCCTCTCCTTTCTCGCACGCTCAGGCTCGCCTTCGGCCTGGCGATCGTCGTCTCGCCAAAGCTCGCGGGAGCGCACGCCGAGTTTCTGGGGTCGAAGCCCGTTGCCAATGCCACCCTGGCCACATCGCCTTCGGAGGTGGTGCTGACGTTCAGCGAAGGCGTCTCGCCTCTGTTTCTGAAAGTGGTGGATGCGGCGGGCTCCGAAGTGTCGGGACTCGGGCCGGTCGAGGGAATCGACCGCGAAGTCCGGGTCAGGATTCCGAAAGCCCTTCCGGACGGGAGATATCTCGTCTCATTCCGGGTGATCTCGGGAGACTCGCATCCGGTGGGCAGCAGTTTTGCTTTCAGCGTGGGCGATCTGAGTGCGGGCCCGGC
This sequence comes from Vicinamibacteria bacterium, assembly GCA_031362685.1. Lineage (GTDB taxonomy): Bacteria > Acidobacteriota > Vicinamibacteria > Fen-336 > JAGNNV01 > JAGNNV01. Next base: position 16,671 of record JANLSZ010000227.1, read on the forward strand.
CTCTGCCAACGTCCTCAACCTGCCCGTCGCCCCCGTGCGAGAGTCGGCGCCTCTCGCCAGCCGGCTTTCGCGGCTCGTCTACACCTTCAGCCTCCTTCTCGCGGCGGGCGCCGCTCTCTTTCTGATCGTTGTCCGACCCTTGGCCGAGATGTCGGCCTTCGCGATCCGCATCGGCTCGGTGGCCGCGGGGTTCGGCGTGTTCAGCGCCCTGATTTCGCTCGGTGCCGAAGGTGTTTGGCTGTCGGGCGGCTCCGCTGGGGATCTCCTCACCGCCCTTCCATGGAAGACCGCGCTTTTCGCTTCGATTGGGAAGAGCCTGGGCCTGGGGGCGGTCGGGTTGACCCTGCTGGCCTTCGCCCTTCGAACCTCCATCCCGCGTCGGGGGTTGCTGCTGTCGGGCGCGGCTCTGATCGCGGCCAGTCGAACCCTCGCGGGACACGCAGCCTCTCATGAGCCTCGTTTGATCCTTGCCCCCGCTCTCTTCGTTCATCTCGGGGTGGCGGCGTTCTGGCTGGCCTCGCTGATCGCCCTCTCCCGTGCGCTTCAGCGGTCCCCCTCGACTGAGTTGGCGTCGAGCGCCGTCAATGCGATTGCGCGCTTCTCCACCCGCGCTTCCGTCGCCGTCCCTCTGCTCCTCGTGGCGGGCGGAGCGATGTCCTTCAACTATGTGTGGGGCTCCGAGTTGCCCTTCGCGTCCGCCTACACCTGGCTTCTGATGGCGAAGGGTGTTCTCTTTTTCGCCCTGCTCGGGCTCGCGGTGCTCAACCGCCAGTCCCTGCTCCCGAACGTGCTCCGGCGTCTCGCCGATGGGAGGGAGCCAGATGCCTCCACGGTTCGCCCGCTGCTTCGCAGTATGCGCGCGGAAGTGGGGCTCATCATCGTCACCGTCGGGGTGTCTACGGTTCTCGCGACAACCCCGCCTCCGGCTCGTGCCAAGGGCCCGGCCGAAGCCATGGCTGCGACCACGGTCCCGCGGGTTGCGAGGCTCAAGATCTCGGGCGATGCCGTGCGCGTTGAGCTTGAGTTCGCGCCCGCCCGGGTGGGAGGCAACGAGGTTCGTCTTCGGTTCTTCGACTCCGCCGGGAAGCCGCGCGACCTGGTGGAAGCATCCATCGAGTTGTCGCTGGCCGCGCGCGCGATCGAGGCGATGGTCACGCGAGCGGAACGCGAGAGTCCGGGCGTGTTCGTGGCTCACGATGTTCGCGTGCCGTTTGCCGGAGATTGGGATCTGGCGGTCCAGGCCTTGATCACGGACTTCGACAAGGAAACCCTGCGCTCGAGGATTCCCATCGACCACTGATGCCGTGACCGGTTTGCGCCTGTAGCACTCCGAAAGAGAATGGAATGATGAAACGATCTGCCGCTTTGGCCCTTTTCGCCTGGACGGCCTCCGCGACGCTCGCTTCCGGAGGCCCCGACGTGGTTGCGGTGTCGCCCCCGCAGGACCTTGTCACGCCTGCCTCGGAAGACTCCGCCTTCCCCCAGTTGGCCGCGGACGGAAAGGGTGGGGTCTTCATGACCTGGATCGAGACCCTGAAGGATGGCGCCGGCCACCGTTTGCGTCTCGCTCACCGAAAAGAGGGCGGGGTGTGGGAAGAGCCTTCCACCATTCACGAAGGCAAGGACTTCTGGCGCAACTGGGCCGACTTTCCCGGCCTCGGTGTCTTCGCGGATGGCGCAGTGATGGTCCACTGGCTGGGGCGCAGCGGTGAGGCCACCTACGACTACAACGTGAAAGCACGGATCTCAAGGGACGCCGGTCGAACCTGGGGCGAGGCCTTTCTCGTCAATACCGACGGGGTCAAGGCCGAGCACGGCTTTGTCTCCTTCGCGGCTACCGACAAGGGGATGGGTGTGGTCTGGCTCGATGGGCGAGAGACGAAAGGCGGCCATGAGGGGGATCACGCGGCGGCGGGCGGAGGGGCTATGACCCTGCGCTTCGCCGAATTCCTGAGCGATGGAACCCGAGCGCGCGAATCGCGACTAGACGCGAAGGTATGCGACTGTTGCCAGACCGCCGTCGTGAACACCTCCAAAGGTCTGCTCGCCGCCTACCGCGATCGATCCGACTCCGAGTTCCGGGACATCTCTCTCGTCCGCCCGCTCGCGGAGAAGGTCGCGCCGCGGAGCCTGTCGAAGGATGGATGGAAGATCAATGCGTGTCCGGTGAACGGCCCGGCCCTGGCCTCGAGCGGCGATGCGGTGACCGCGGTGTGGTTCACCATGGCCGGCGGCCAGGCCCGGGTCAAGGCGGCGGTTTCGCGGGACGGGGGAGACCGGTTCTCCTCTCCCGTCGAGATCGACGGCGCCGCCCCGCTCGGCCGGGTGGACGTTGCCGTCCTGCCCAAAGGCGAGTCGCTCCTGAGCTGGCTCGGCCATGGGACCGATGGCGCGGGGGAGATCAGGGCGGCGTTCCTCGACGCGAGCGGAGTCCTGAAACCGGCCTTCAAGGTGGCGAGCACCTCGATCGCCCGCGCTTCGGGATTTCCGCGGCTGGAACTATCCGGCGACGAGGTGGTCTTCGCCTGGACCGAACTGCTGCCCGCTCCGGACGGGTCGACCGTATCAGTGGCCTCACGCATCCGCACCGCGGTGATGAGTCTCAAATGAATTCGAGAGTCCGTCTGACCGGAGGCCCCGGGGCCAAGGATGTGCTGGCGTCCGAGATGGGGATCGCGGTTCGTGCCTGAAATCGACGGTCGTGAGGGTGGCCTGATCGCGTGGCAGTGGGCGATCTATGCCTCGGGCCACACCACTCGCGCCAATCTGCTGATTCACATCCTCACCGTGCCGATGTTTCAACTTGGGACGCTGACCCTTCTCGTTCTTGTGGCGATGGCCTCGCCCTACGCTGTCGGCGGCGGGGCGATGATGGTCGGCGCCATGGCCGCGCAAGGCCGAGGTCACGCGGGCGAGCCTCAGCCCCCTGTTCGATTCCGAGGCCCATTGGACGTCATCGCCCGCATCATGGCCGAGCAGTGGATCGCCTTTCCGCGCTTCGTCCTCACCGGCGGATTCGCCCACGCCTGGCAAGCCCTCCCCCCACGATCGCGTGAATAGGGGATGATTTCGACGACCCGGGCTAAGGGTGGTCCCGCATCATTGTCGTTCGAACGTGCGCACCAGATCGTTCTGCGGCCCCTGCTCTCTCATGTGGCAGCTGGTGCAGACGCTGCCCCGGCTTGAAATGGAGAAAGCCACTGATCCGTCCGGGCGATACTCCGCCCACTGCCAGCCCGCGCCGGAGAGGCCGCCACCCTCGTCTTTTCTCATGACCGCGTAGAGCGTCGGCGCCGCACCCGCTCGTTCGAGGACCTGCTTGAAGATCACCGAGCCGTTCGGGAACTTCGACCCGCTCGGCAGTTTTCCGTTCTGTAAAGCCCCGAACGCGATCGCGTTCAAACTGACTCTCACCACCGGACGATGCGCTTCCGATCCATTCAGCCGGCCGGTGGTGAACTCCTCGGTATTCGGGAAGACCCGGTAGGCGCCGAACGGGTCGTCTTTGGTGATGAGCTGAAAAAAACCTGAATCATCCCGAATCTGAGCCGGCGGGGGCGTGGGGGTCGGCGCGGGCGTGGCCGTCGGTTGAGGGGTTACAGGGGCCTGGGCCACCGGACCGGTAGGTGACGTACTTCCCCCTCCACAGCCGACGCCCAACATCAAGAACGGTGAAACCCAAGCCGCGTTCGACATTTTCGAGAAACCCGTTCTTTTCATGACTTCTTCGATGCTCCGGCCGCGTCGGAGGTTTCGTGACCGACGGGTTCGCGCCCGGCTCCGTGACCGAATAGTCGATTGCCGTCCTATTTTCCACGGAGTTAACCCGGCCGCCTCATTGAGTTCTCCTGCGCTGCCTAGCCTCCCTTAGATCCCCGGCCCTTTTGAATGACCGGGCAATCCAAGAGGAACGTTTAAGACCCATGAGAACCAACATCAACCGGCTGGTCGTCGCTTTCGTTTGTGGCCTTGTCCTTTCCAGCGTGGCCATGGCCCAGGGCTTCTTCTACAAAGAGGTGGCGAAGGACGGCCGCATCTACGTCTTCAACCTCGGCCCGGAATACGAGCGCTGGGCCGCCACCGGAGAGACCGGCCGTGCCATCACCAAGCTGAACTACGGGCCGGCTGGCGAGACCGTGGTGTTCGATTCCGAAGAGGCCATCGACCTCTACAACTTCAAGCACGGGATCGCCGAAGTGGTGACCAAGCCGAAGCCACCGAAGCTCGAATTGGTGTGGCGCGACGGCAAGACGCGCATCACCACCGACTCGGCCTACCTGGAGATGTCAACGCGCCTGCAGATGCGCTACACCCACGAACTCCCGGACGACTCCATTCAGCTTCCCGGCACCGCCGCGAAGGGCGAGGACAAGGGCTCCTTCCGCATCCGGCGGGCGAAGTTCAAGCTCGAAGGCTGGGCCATGAAGCCGTGGCTCACCTACGAGTTCCAGCTCAACATTCCGGCGGTCACCGGAACGAACCCCGGTGCGATTCTCGAGGACGCTTCCATCGACGTGGACGTCACCAAGGGGAAGAACAAGTTCCGGGTCAAGTTCGGCCAGTTCAAGCCCTCTTTCGGGCGCCAGGAAATGACCTCCTCCGGTTCTCAGACCTTCGTGGATCGATCCGAGGTCTCGAACATCTACGCCCGCGGCCGGGAGACGGGCCTCGCCCTCTGGGGCACTACGGCGAACAACAAGCTCGAGTGGCGGGCCGGTATCTCCAACGGCAACAGCGTGACTCGCACTACCAATGACAACGACGCGTTCCAGTACAACGCCCGGGTGATGTTCCAGCCGACCGGCCGGCAGGTTCTGTACCAGCGTGCGTGGGCTTCCGGGCCGTTCTACTCCGAAGGAGATTTCGAGTCGGCGGACTTCCCGATCTTCGCCATCGCCGCGAACTTCGAGAAGAACGATTTCTTCCGCACTACCACCGCCATCGACTTGAAGGACACGGTCTACGGTTTCGATCTCGTCTACAAGTACAAGCGCGTCTTCGCCACCGGCGAGTACTACATCCGCGAGCGAACCCCGGAGACCGGCGCGAAGTTCAACTCCGACGGTTTCTTCGGCCAGGCCTCCTACCTTCTGACCTCCAGGCGACAGTGGGAACTCGGCGTTCGCTATGGCCAGTTCGATCCGAGCGATCTCTTACCCGCAAACAAGCGCACGGAACTGCGGGGCGGACTCTCGTACTACTACGGGCGGCACAACATGAAGGTGCAGGCCGACTTCGGCCAGCTGAAGACCGAACTGACCGGCGGTAAGAGCATCAAAAACCAGGAGTTCCGGGTTCAGTCTCAGATCATTTTTTAGGGTTAACCCAGAAGTAACACACGCGTAACCCCTCCTCCTTTCCTGGCCACTAGCGTGGCACGGCAATCGCAAACTCCAACATCCATGGTGACTCGAATGAACCGAATCCTCCGTACCGTCGCTCTCATCACTCTCCTCGCCGCCTCTACTCAGGCTCAGCAGGCTCAGGTTGACCCGGCCCTGCCTTCGTACCAGAAGGTGAGCGGCATTTCCGGGAATCTCAACAGCATCGGCTCCGACACCATGAACAACCTCATGACCCTCTGGGCCGAGGCCTTCACCAAGATGTACCCGAACGTGAAGGTTCAGGTCGAAGGCAAGGGTTCATCGACGGCGCCCCCCGCCCTCATCGCCGGCACCGCGCAGTTCGGTCCCATGTCGCGCGCCATGCGCTCCACCGAGATCGACCAGTTCGAACAGAAGTACGGTTTCAAGCCCCTGCAGTTTCGAACGTCGTATGACGCGCTGGCGGTCTACGTCGGCAAGGACAACCCGCTCGAGAAACTGACCCTCGCCCAGGTCGACGCCGTCTTCTCCAAGACCCGCCGTCGTGGCTACAAGACGAACGTCACCACCTGGGGCCAGCTCGGTCTCACCGGCGACTGGGCGAATCGGCCGGTCAGCATCTACGGTCGCAACTCCGCCTCCGGCACCTACGGTTTCTTCAAGGAGCACGCGCTCAACAATGGTGACTACAAGGATTCGGTGAAGGAACAGCCCGGTTCGGCGTCGGTGGTTCAAGGCGTCACCAGTGATCGCTTCGGCATCGGCTACAGCGGCATCGGCTATCGCACTTCGGGCGTCAAGCTGGTGCCCCTGGCCGAGGCGGAAGGCAAGGAGTACTCCGCGGGCAGTTACGAGGACGTCAAGAGCGGGAAGTACCCCCTCAATCGTTTCCTCTTCCTCTACGTCAACCAGGCCCCGGGAAAGCCCGCCGATCCTCTGGTGCGGGAGTTCCTCAAACTCATCTTCAGCAAAGAAGGTCAGGAGGTCGTCCTGAAGGACGGCTATCTGCCTCTTCCCGCCGACATCGTGAAGCAGGAGCTCGCGAAGATCCGTTAACCGAGCAGAGCAGCCGTCAAAGCGACGGCTCTCAGATCACATGAAGGACGCCCAACCGGAATCCATAAGACATCGGATGCAGTCCGCTTCGAAGCGGATTGCCCGGGTCAAGGGGGTGGACCGTGCCGCGCGAGCGGTGATCACCATGGGCGGTCTGGGGGTGGTGGTCAGCGTCCTCTTCATCTTTCTGTTCATCCTTGGAGAGGCCTGGCCGCTGTTTCGTTCCGCGACCACCACCAGGCTGGAAAAGTCGCCGGACGCCTCGGTCCTTCGGGGCGCTCTGACTCTTGGCGTCGACGAGTATCAGCGGAAGCTCTTCGGCCTTCTACCGAAGGGCTCGCTCTCCCTCTCGAACCTGGAGACCGGCACGCTCGACAAGGAGGAGACCCTTCCCGGCCTCAATGGCGCCACACTCACCGCGGGCGCCCGTAACGCCACCGGAAACCTCCTCATCGCCGGAACCTCCGATGGCCGGGCGTCTCTGATTCACCTGCGGTTCCAGCCGCAGTACGAGGCCGACAAGCTCGCCGACGTTTCGAGCGACGTCCGGGTCGAGCCTCTGGTGGAGATGGATCCCGGCCACCGTGCCCTGCGCCTGGTGGACGGTCGAGAACGCGACGGGGCATCCGTGCTGGCCGCGGTAGCGGGCGAGCGCGAGATCGTGGTGCTGAGGAAGAAGGCGGATGACTCCGCCTTCGCACGCCAGGTTCTCGAAGTCGGCGAGGGGGAGACGATCACTCATCTGCGCCTCGGGCGCACCGAACTTCTCGCCGTCGCTACCGATCGCGGCGGCCTCTATCTTTGGGAGCTTGGTTCCGAGATTCGTCTGGTCGACAACCGGTCTCTCGCGCCCTCCAAAATCACCGCTCTCGCCTGGGCCAACGCGGACGTCTCCCTGCTGGTGGGCGACGACCAGGGCGGCATCGCCGCCTATTTTCGAGTGCGCCTGAAGGACGACGATCCCGAACCGTCGCTGGTGCGGGCGCACGTTTACGAGAAGCAGAGCGCCGCGGTGGTGGATCTTGTTCCCTCGGTGCGCGACAAGAGCTTCCTGGCCGTGGGTAGCGATGGCTCTCTGCGCCTGGTTCACCTCACCTCCGAGCGCACGGTCGCCGCCCTCACCCCTCCCCATGCTCCCATCGCGCGCGCGGTCATAGCGCCCAAGAGCGACGGTGTCCTCGCCACCCTGACCGACGGGAGGCTCGCCCGCTACGGTCTGCAAGCACCTCACCCGGAAATCTCGGGCCGGGTCCTCTTCGGCAAGGCCTGGTACGAGGGCTATCCCGAGCCGCAGTACGTCTGGCAGTCGACCGGCGCCACCGACGAATTCGAGCCGAAATTCAGCCTCGTGCCCCTGGTCTTCGGCACCATCAAGGCCACGGTGTACGCCATGCTCTTCGCCGTCCCCATCGCCATCCTGGCCGCGCTCTACACCTCGCAGTTCGCCCATCCCACCATCCGTCAGAAGATCAAGCCCACGGTGGAGATCATGGCCGCGCTCCCGAGCGTGGTGGTTGGTTTCATCGCCGGTCTGTGGCTCGCTTCCCGAGTGGAGGAGCAGATCGTGCCCGTCCTGCTCATGGCCGTCCTGCTTCCGGCGATCGGAACCTCGGGAGTCTTGTTCTGGGACGCTTTGCCGCAGCGCCTTCGCCTGCGTCTGCGGCCCGGGACCGAGCTCGCGCTGGTGGTGCCCCTGTGTTTCCTGGGCGGGTTGATGGCTCTCGCCATCGGTCCGGCCATCGATCGCTCGTTCTTCGGCGCCGATTTCAAGGGGTGGCTGGGCACGGCTACGGGTTTGATCTACGACCAGCGCAATTCCATCGTGGTCGGCCTCGCCATGGGCTTCGCGGTCATCCCCATCATCTTCACCATCACCGAGGACGCCTTCTCCAGCGTGCCCGCGAACCTGACCGCGGCTTCGCTCGCTCTGGGCGCCTCCCGCTGGCAGACCGCTCTGCGCGTGGTCCTGCCCACCGCGAGTCCGGGCATCTTCTCCGCGGTCATGGTGGGCTTCGGCCGCGCGGTGGGCGAGACCATGATCGTTCTGATGGCCACCGGGAACACGCCGGTGATGGATTGGTCGGTCTTCAACGGGATGCGCACGCTCTCCGCCAACATCGCGGTCGAAATCCCCGAGGCGCCGAATGGCGGCACCCTCTATCGCATTCTCTTTCTTGCCGCCCTGCTTCTCTTCGGCATGACCTTCGTGGTCAACACCCTGGCCGAGATCGTCCGCCAGCGTCTGCGCGAGAGGTACAAGGCGTTATGAGCGCGCCCACCGCGAAGAAGCGGCATCGTCCCGCGGGCGAATCGCTGGTGTGGTTCACCTCGAGCGCCCTGGCCCTGTGTCTGCTCATGATCGGCGGCCTCATCGCGGTGATCCTGACCAATGGCCTCGGTTTCTTCTGGCCGCGGCCCCTCGAACAGTTCACGCTGAAGGATGGGTCGATGCGACTCGCGGAGGTTTCCGGTCACGAGGGCATTCCCAATCCCGGCCACCCGGACCACCTGCTCAACAAGCGGACCCTCCTGAAGGTCGGCAATCGCGACCTTCTCGGTGTCGACTTCGAGTGGGTCAATGACGCCGAGATCGCAGAGCGCAAGAAACCCGCGGATGCGTGGTTCGTGGAGCGTCGCGAGTACGGTCCGTTTCTCGGCTTCCCGGTGCGGATGAACGAGGCAGGGCGCGAGATCGCGGCGGCTTCGGCGGTGAGAGAGGCGCTTGGCCCCAGGCTCCGCACCGCCGAAGACGATCGAGCGGCGATTCGCCATCTCGAGAAAGACGAGATCGGCGCCATCAACCTGCGCATCGAACGGGCGCGCCTCGCCCTGAAGAGTCTCGATGCCAGAGCCCTCAAAAACCCAGGGGGGCAGGATCAGAAAGTCGAACGCGAACGCCTGGCCGTCGCGGTGGCCGCCGACCAGAAGCTCTATGCCGCGAAACAGGAGGAACTGGCGAAGATCGTCGAGAAGGCGGCGTCTGCGACTCTGGTGCTGCGTTCGGCTTCCGGACAGGAAAAGGAACTGCGGCTTCTGGATGTCTACCGCGCCTACCCGGCCAACACCCTGTCCTGGTTCCAACGAGTTTCCATCTACGCGGGTCGCCTGGCCGGTTTCCTCTGGGACGACCCGAGGGAGGCCAACACCGAGGGCGGCATTTTCCCCGCCATCTTCGGCACGGTGATGATGGTGTTCCTCATGACCCTGGTGGTGGTTCCGACCGGCGTGCTCGCCGCCCTCTATCTGCGCGAATACGCGGCCCAGAGCATCCTGGTGCGGATCGTGCGCATCGCGGTGAACAATCTCGCCGGCGTTCCCTCCATCGTGTTCGGTGTGTTCGGCCTCGGCTTCTTCGTCTACACCATCGGCGGAAGCATCGACCGGGTCTTCTACCCAGAAGCTCTGCCCACCCCGACCTACGGAACCGGCGGGATCTTGTGGGCGGCACTCACCCTGGCTCTGCTTACCGTGCCGGTCGTCATCGTGGCCTCCGAGGAAGCGCTTTCGGCGGTCCCCCGGTCGATTCGCGAGGCCTCACTCGCCCTCGGGGCCACCAAATTCCAGACCATCCTCCGGGTGGTCCTGCCCTCGGCCGCGCCCGGGATTCTCACCGGCCTCATTCTGGCCATGGCCCGCGGGGCCGGCGAAGTGGCGCCCCTCATGCTGACCGGCGTGGTCAAGCTAGCACCCGATCTTCCCCTCGACGGTTTCTTCCCCTTCTTTCACCTCGACCGCAAGTTCATGCACCTCGGCTTTCATATCTACGACGTAGGCTTCCAGAGCCCGAATGTCGAGGCCGCCAAGCCCATGGTCTACATGACCACCATTCTGCTGCTGCTTACCGTCGTTCTGCTGAATCTCACCGCCATCATCGTTCGTAACCGCCTGCGCCGGCGGTTCCAGACCTCCGCCTTCTAGACTCGATGCCAGCAACCATGACCGAAGAACGCGCGAGCCCGATCCGGATTCAGACCGAGGTCTCCCAGAAGGCGAGCGAGCCCTCGCCCTCGGGGGCCGTTCCCGCGATCGTGGCCGAAAAGCTGAATTTGAGCTACGGCGCGAATCACGTTCTCCACGACATCTCGATGGAGATCGAGGAGCGGCGAGTGACCGCCTTCATCGGCCCCTCCGGCTGCGGCAAGTCGACGTTCCTCCGCTGCTTCAACCGGATGAACGACCTCATCGACAACGTGACCATCTCCGGGAAACTCCAGGTGCGCGGTCTCGACATCAACGCGCCGAGCGTCGACGTCATCGAAGTCCGCCGCCGGGTCGGGATGGTGTTCCAGAAGTCGAACCCGTTTCCGAAGTCGATCTACGAGAACGTGGTCTACGGTTTGCGCATCGCCGGGATCTCCGACAAACCGACCCTCGATGCGGCCTGCGAGAAGAGCCTGCGGGGCGCGGCCCTTTGGGACGAGGTGAAGGATCGCCTGAATGACAGCGCGCTCGGCCTCTCGGGCGGACAGCAGCAACGGGTGTGCATCGCCCGGGCCATCGCGGTGGAGCCCGAGATCGTCCTCATGGACGAGCCCTGTTCGGCCCTCGACCCCATCGCCACCCTTAAGATCGAGGAGCTGATCTACACCCTGAAGGACAGCTACACCATCGTCATCGTGACCCACAACCTTCAGCAGGCGGCCCGGGTTTCGGACAAGACCGCCTTCTTCTGGCTCGGCAAGCTCGTCGAGATGGGTCCGACCGCACAAATGTTCACCAATCCTCGCGAGAAACTCACCGAGGACTACATCACGGGAAGGTTCGGATAATGGAACGCCAGCACTTCGAAGGCGACCTCGAGGCTTTGAAGCACCGCCTCCTTCATATGGGGTCGCTGTGCGAAGCCCAGACCAACAAGTCGCTCGTGGCCCTGATGGAACGCCGGGCGGAGCTCGCGCGCGCGGTGATCGAGGGCGACAGCGCCGTGAACCTGCTTCAGATCGAGATCGACGACCGCTGCCTGAAGATGCTCGCCCTGCAGCAGCCCATGGCCACCGACCTCCGGCTCATCACCTCCGCCATGAAGATGGGGGCCGACCTCGAGCGCATCGGCGACCAGGCCGTCAACATCGCGGAGACCGCGCTCCGTCTGCTCGAAACGCCTCCGCTCAAGCCGGTGATCGACATCGCGGAGATGGCGGAGATCGCCCAGAAGATGACCCGCGACGCCCTCGATGCCTTCGTGCGTCGCGACGCCGCCCTCGCCCGGGACGTGCTGCAGCGCGATGACAAGGTGGATCAACTGAAGGACCGCGTGTTCCGGGTTCTTCTCACCCACATGATGGCGGATCCGGGCACCATCGAAAGGGCTCTCGGCCTCATTCTCATCAGCCGCAACATCGAGCGGATCGCCGACCACGCCACCAACATCGCCGAGGATGTCATCTTCCTGGTTGAGGGCAAAGATGTCCGTCACCATCACTCCGCGGAGTGATGGCCCCAACGACCGAGTGAGAGACTAGTGTCCTGCCTCACAAGTCCGCGTAACATGAGCGCTGAGGGAGCGCTCATGCCTTATCTGACAAACAAGATCCGCGTTTCGGCCAGGGATTTGAAAACGCTGGACGAGTGGACCCGGCGGCCGACGATGCCCCAACAATGGGCCTTGCGCGCGCGCATAGTCATGGCGAGTGCGCGTGGTGATGGCGTTCGGGCCATCGCTCGGCAGTTGAATGTTCGACCCGCAACGGTCTGCGAATGGCGACAGCGGTACAGTGCGGAAGGAATGTCGGGTCTGAGAACTCGCGCCCGGACCGGTCGTCCGCGGCAAATCTCCGAGGCTCGTGAGCGGTCGATCGTCGCCAAGACCTTGACCCCGCCACGACACGCGACGCATTGGAGCACCCGCAGGCTGGCAAAGGAGACCAAGGTCAGTCCGGCGTCGGTCGGACGAATCTGGAACAGGTACGGACTTCAGCCGCACCGAACAACTACGTTCAAGTTCAGCAAGGATCCGGCCTTCGAGGAGAAGCTGACCGATGTCGTCGGTCTCTACATGGATCCACCCGAAAAAGCCATTGTTTTGTGCGTGGACGAGAAGTCCCAGATTCAGGCGTTGGATCGGACTCAGCCTCTCTTGCCCATGCTTTCTGGACTTCCCGAGCGTCGGACGCATGACTACAAACGGCACGGGACCACGAGCCTTTTCGCCGCCCTGGAGGTGGCCAGCGGTCGTGTCCTCGGTCGATGCTTTCCAAGACACACGCACGTGGAGTTCCTTTCCTTTTTGGATGCCATCAGCGCACGACATCGCAGGAGCGAGATCCATTTGATCTGCGACAACTACGGCACCCACAAGCATCCGGCCGTTCGCACCTGGTTCAAGGAACATCCCCGATTCACAGTTCACTTCACGCCAACGAGCGCGTCTTGGCTGAATCTCGTTGAGCGATGGTTTGCCCTTATCACAGATCAATCCATCCGACGCGGGAGCTTCACGAGCGTGCGCGCCCTTGAGCGAGCCATACTGCGTTACCTCGCCCACTGGAACGAGAACGCGAAGCCATTCCGCTGGACGAAGTCGGCTCACACGATTCTGCGCAGCATCCAGCGTGTTACGCGAATTTATGAGGCAGGACACTAGGGTTCTCGGTCTCATGGACGTGGGGAGAGCCGGCGTCCCGAGCGGGCGTGACCTTGGACGATGTCGAGATTCAGTTGGAAGGGGCGGGGCTCGGCGCTCCGCCTGGGCCTTCGGTCGTGTACTGCCACATGGTCGATGTCGAGACGTACTATGAGGCGTGCCGGAGCCGAGGAGCGACAATCGTCATGGACATCGGCGACCGTCCATGGGGCATGCGGGACTTTCGCGTCATCGATCCAAGCGGCAATCGAATTGGCTTCGGTGCCACGGAGTGGAAAGGGTCAAGCGTGAGCGCGACCGGGGAGTCTCCACAATGAACGAGCTGCCGAACAAACAGCGGGGCTTCCGCAGCCGCGACAGACTGAGGCTCCGCCCCCACGAACAAGCCGGCTGCGGAAGCTCCGAGTTGGACTCCGAGTTGGACCCTGTCGTAAGTTCCAATGGCATACTCTTCCTCCATGGCCGCGGGATGGTGCGGTGCGGCCAGGAGGAAGCATGTGAGACACCAAGACGTGAAAGCCAGGGGCCGCCGCGCAGCGGCTGAGTTCAACAATCGGATGAACCTGACAAGGTCCGCGCCGCAAAC
>JANLSZ010000249.1:0-4139 GCA_031362685.1 Vicinamibacteria bacterium
CGAAGTCTTCGGGTCCGCGATCTCGGAAGTGAAATGGCGGATTTTCGCCCACGCGGTGAGCGGCCAGCAGATTTTTCTGGAGGGCGTCGACGACTTCGTGCTGACCGCGGAGAAGCGTCGGGTGGCCATTCCCTATCTGGGCGTCATGACCTTCCGCGGCCCTCTCATCTCCGAGTGGCGCGACTATTTCGACCGCGCTCTATTCGATCGCCTCAAGGCGGGCGAGCCCGCTCCGCCCGAGATCACGAAGTTGCTCGACCGTCCGGGGATTCCGTCGATCAAGGAGTAGGAGAGGGGGACGCGCAAATGAGAGAGCGCTTCAGGCCATCGTTTGACTCGTTTAGACGGTTCGTGATTCTTGGGGCGATGTTGGGCCTCGCCCAGGGGGCATTCGCCCAGGGCAACCCGACCAGGACCATTTCCGGGCAGATCACCGATCCGGACAACTTGTCGTTACCAGGTGTCACCATCACCCTGACGTCGCTGGTCCTGAAGGGCCCGCTCACATCCGTCTCCTCTTCAACCGGCGAGTACACTTTTCCGTCCCTGCCGCCCGGGGACTACACGGTGTCATTCGATCTGCAGGGATTCTCTCCGGTCACGCGGATGGTGACCCTGAAGGCGGCTGAAGCGCAGCCGGTGATCGTAAGCGTCAAGATGGCCCTCGCGGCGATGACCGAAGTGGTCAATGTCGTGGGGTCGCAAATCGAGGGCGCGAAAGTCACGGCCGCCCTGCCGGTGACCCTGATTGGCGTCGATCAGATCCAGGCCGCGGCCGCCGGTTCCGGCGACGAACTCTTCCGCACCATTCCCCAGTCGGGCAACGTGACCTTCAACTCGAGCTTCATCCCCGGGTCGAGCAACTCCGCTCGGGGCGACGTCAACTCGATCAGCCTGCGCAACCTGGGGGCCGGGAATACCCTGGTCCTGCTCAACGGCCGAAGGACCGTGGTCCATCCGACCACGCAGGCCGAGTCGCTCGTGCCCGTGTTCACTTACAACACCAATGCCATCCCGGTGGCGGGCCTGCAACGGGTCGAGGTGCTGCGCGACGGCGCCTCCGCCATCTACGGGGCTGATGCGGTGGCGGGCGTAATCAACACTGTCCTCGAAAACCACTACACGGGAGGGAGCCTCGAGGCCCAGTATGGCCCGGCCGAAGGCACGAGCAAGCGCGAAGGCCGGCTGACCGGCGTCTACGGCCGGGGTTTTCGAAGCGGCCGAGGCCATTTCACCGTCTTCGGCAGCGCCGAACGCCGGTCGGCTCTGCTCGACTCCGACCAGGAGTTCACCCGCTACGCGGACAAGCGTCCCTTGTTCGCGGGAACCGAGTTCGAGAACGCGACCAGCCTGGACGGGCGAAGCGCCACCTCGGCGTGGGGCGTATTCCAGACCCCGGCGGCATCCGGCACGATCCGCTCCAACGGTGTGGCGGTGACCGGCGCGACCGGACTGTTCCACATCGCTCCCGAGAGCAATCCAACCTGCGGCGTGGTGGTCAGCCCCGGGCTTTGCCTCGATGCCGGAGCGCAGAACGTCACCACCGACCGGAACCTGCGCCTGGAGTCGGCGAGCTTCAAGACCTCCACGACGCCGGAGGTCGCGCGCTACAACCTGTTCTCCACCTTTACCTACAAGGTCAACGACAACGTCAGCTTCTTCTCGGAACTCGGCTACTACAACGCCGAGACGCAGGGGACGACGACCTCGCCGGGGGTGAGCACCACGACGACCGTGACCATCCCCGCGACCGGGTACTACAACCCGTTCGGCGCGGCCACGCTCCCGAACGGCCAGCCCAACCCGAACCGCCTGCCCGGCCTCAGCATCCCGGCCTCAGGTGTGCCCGTGCTCATTAACACTTACGGCCTGGTGGACTTCGGGGCCACGCCGGTCACGGTCAAGAACGACCAGGTGAGGGTCCTGGGCGGCCTGAAGGGCAAGGCCCACGACTTCAACTGGGAGACCGCTGCGTTCTATTCCCAGGCCACGGTCGACGACGAGTCCTTCGCCGTCAGCGCCACCAGGTTGCAGCAAGCACTCTCACTGACCACACCCGAGGCCTACAACCCCTTCAACGGGGGAACCCTAAGCAATCTCAGTTACGGCGACGCTACTCCGTCGAGCGCCTCCTCCCTGTCCTCCTTCCGCGTACCGATCCTGCGGGCCAGCAAGACGGCGCTTTCGCTGTGGGACTTCAAGGTCAGCAGGCCCGACCTGTTCACCGTGCCGGGTGGCCCCGTTGGTCTGGCCGTGGGCGTTGAGGCCCGCCACGAGACTTATCACGATGAACGCGACGCCCAGATTGATGGCACCCTCGGGTACACCGACGCGGTCACGGGTGCGAAATTCCTCAGCGACATCCTCGGTACCAGTACCTCGCCCGACGTGAGCGGGCAGCGGACGGTCGGTTCGGGCTACGTCGAACTGGCTGCTCCCCTGGTCTCGCCGGAAATGAAGTTTCCGCTGGTCAACCGGCTCGAAGTCCAGATCGCCGGCCGGGCCGAGCACTACAGCGACTTTGGCGGCGTGGCCAAGCCGAAGTTTGCCGGCGCCTGGGACATCGTCCATGGCCTGCGGCTGCGCGGGTCGTGGTCACAGGGCTTCCGCGCCCCGAACCTGGAGCAGATCAATGTCACCCAGGTCAGTCGTTCGAACGCACGCCAGGACTACATCTTCTGCGAAGCCGACCTGAGGGCGGGCCGGATCACCAGTTTCAATGCCTGCGCGCGCTCAAAGGCGACCCAGGCCATCCGCTCCGGCAACCCGAACCTGGAACCGGAGACCTCCACTTCGATGTCCTACGGCGTGGTTCTGGAGCCGCAGTTCATTTCGCCAAAGTTCGGCCGCGTGACATTTACCGCCGATATCTGGAAGATCAACCAGGAGGGCATCATCGGGGTGTTCGGCGAGGGCAATGCCGTGACCCTCGACTACTACCTGCGGGTCACCGGCAGCTCGAACCCGAACGTGCACCGCGCCGAGCCGACGCCTGAAGAGCTGGCGTCCTTCGTCGGCACCGGTCTCGCGCCGGTGGGCGCGGTCACCTCGGTCGATGACCAGTACGTGAATCAGCTGCCACAGTTGGCCAAGGGTGTCGACCTCGGCGCGGTCTATCGCCTCAACACCCAGCGTTATGGGAACTTCGACCTCAACCTCGACGCCGCCTATATCGACACGCTCTACCAATCCCCGACCCCCGGCATCCAGCAGCTGCTCGATGCCCGCGATGCCGGAAAGATCAACTCCGGGACGATCATCACCGGGGCGGCCGAGCTGGTGGGACAAAACGGCACGCCGGCCTGGCGTGGCTCGGGTTCGCTCACCTGGAGCAGCGCAGGGTTCAGCGCCAACTGGTTCGCCAACTACGTCGGCAAGTTCTACTCCACCGGCCTGACCTACGCGGCCGGCGGCTTCTACAACGTCCCGCCCACGACCTTCCATAACCTGTCGTTGGCGTATGAATTCCGCCGTGGCGGCCTTGCCGGCCTGCGACTGCGTGGCGGCGTACGGAACGTCTTCGACCGGAACCCACCGCTGAGCCCGGGGGGATACGTCGGCGCTGTCTACAATCCCGATCCCCGTTACTGGTTCCTGAACGTGCGCAAGACCTTCTGAGGCCCTTGACCCTTCCTGCCATCGCCGGCGGCCTGTTGGCCCTGTTCCTCGCCTCGCCTGGCGTCTGGGCGCAGGAGGAAATCCCGCCCCCGCAAGCCTCGACGGGCGGCGACCTGATCGGGTACAACTCCATCCACCACCCGACCATCGGGCGCGACGGCATGGTGGTGTCCCAGAACAAGATCGCCGCGCGCATCGGCGCCGACATTCTGCGCAAGGGCGGCAACGCGGTCGATGCGATGGTGGCGGTGGCCATCGCCGAAACCATGACCCTTCCGCGCGCCGGCAACATCGGCGGCGGCGGCTACATGCTCATCTATAGCGCCAGGGACAAGTCCACTACCGCCATCGAGTACTACGGTCAGGCTCCGCTGGCCGTGACCCCCGATCTGCTCCTGGGCGCAGACGGCAAGCCCGACCGCGGCAAAGCCCTGTCCTTCAAGGGTGTGGCCGTGCCCGGTACCATCGCCGGTCTCTACGCGGCGCACCAGCGCTTCGGCCGGATGGCCTGGGCCAAGCTC
>JANLSZ010000295.1:0-2653 GCA_031362685.1 Vicinamibacteria bacterium
CGGCCGCCGCGGCTGTGGTTCCTCGGAACTGAGTCCACCCCGCGGCGGGTCCTCTGCCCGCCTGACGGTCACGGCACGCTCGCCATGAACTCCCGAATAGCCGGCTCGGGCCCCCTCGCAAGCGGCATCACCGGCGAGGAGCGCGCGGAGAGTGTCGGTGGCGCTCCGGCCCGTTCGGCGAAGATTGAGGCCAAGCTCGGCTAACGAAGCCCCTGGGACCGCAGCCACTCGGCGATGTCCGGCCAGGGGCGGCTGGACGAGCCGAGTTCGTGTCCCACCGCGGGATAGACACGCGCGCTGACCCTGGACCCTCCGGAGCGAAGGCTTTCAACCAGGGGCAGGCACACCCGCGTGGGCACGAGCCGATCCTCGGCGCCGAGCAGATAGAGCACGGGTACGGCGGTCGCCCGCAGGTCGGGAAGAGGGTCGTAGCCTTGAAGGCCTCCGTACCGGGCCAGCGCGGCGTAGGCCTCGTCGATGGGCTGATCGCGCAGATTCTCGTAGGCGACGTTCACGCCGACCGGCACCGTCGAACCCACGAAGGCCACGACGAAACGGATGTCCCTCGAGATGGTCATGGCCGCGGCCATGACCCAACCGGCCTGGCTCACGCCGGTGAGGCCGATGCGCCGGCCGTCGATGTCGGGCCGCGTCCGCAGAAACGTCACACCGGCCGCCATGTCACCGGCCAGTTCGAGGATCTGGGTCTGGCTGTTTGCCGCCGAGACGCCACGGTAGACGCCCGTGGACTGGCCGGCGCCGCGCTTGTCGAAACGCAGCACGGCAAAGCCCTGATCGAGCCAGAACGGCTCATGCACGGAGCCATCGGCCTTCGTGGCCGGGCCCGATCCATGACCAAAGACCACGGCCGGGAATGGTCCCGGGCCCGCGGGCAGGTTCAACTCGTAGTCCAGGCTGGCGCCGCTTGACGGGAAGGCGCCCTTGAAACTTGAAGGGGACACCTGCGAAGGTGTCGTGGCCGCGTGGTCGCCCATGCCGCCACAGGCCGCGAGGGCCAGCGCCGCGACCAAGGCGATTCGCCTCATCATCGGTCCGGCCGCATTTCTGGTGATTGGCGCACTGGTTCTACTGGATCGGCAGGAACAAGGGTTCGATGTCCACCGGAACGCCCTTCAGCTTGTCCAGCACTCGTTGGACCTCGGGGCGGATCACCAGGGCCTTGGCCAGCAGCGCCCGAGCGGTGTCGTATCGACCCTCGGCTTCGAGCGTCATAAGATCGTGCGTGAGTCCGGCCACCGCATCGGAGCGTAAGCGAAACGAGGGCGGTATGCCAGTGCATTTGCGCGACCGCGGAGCGGCGTTGGGCGTCCGGCCTCGGCCGGCTGAAGTTCTCGCGAGTTCTGCCCTGGGCCTTTACCGAGCACGGGGCGATCATGGCGGCCTCCGTTTTGAACAGCGCGCGCGCGGTAGAGATGAGCGTCTTCGTCGTGCGAGCGTTCGTACGGCTGCGCGATGTTGCCCGCACGAATGCCGAGATCCGCAAGCATCTGGCGCAGTTGGAGCGTCGCGTGACCGCACACGATGGCGCGTTGAAGGAGGTCTTCTCCGCGATTCGTGGACTTCTTCAGCCCGCGCGACCTCCTCGGAAGCAGATTGGGTTTCGAGCCGCGGCGACGTGAGAAATGCGCCGAGCGTGGGGCTGCGAGGGCCGCGCGACCGCTTCCTCGGCTGCTTCTCGATGGCCTCGTCGCAATGACGGAGAGGACCGGTAGCTATCCCCTCAGCCGGGGGCCGCTAGGCTTGCGGGTCCGCGGACTGAGCAGCCTGGTCGCGAGCTTTCCGATCCAACGGGCTCGTGCCTCGGGGGACGCGATTCGAGCAAGATGCCGGTCCACCTGGCGCCGGTCCGAGGGCGATATCGCGAAGTAGGCCTCTCGAAGCGCTGGATTCGCCTTCGCGAGCGGTTCGAGTTCGGCGGGCATCGCTACCGGGGCCGGATCGACCCGCCAGATCTGCACCGGGATCACGTCGCCGATCACCAGGCCTCGGGGCTTCCACACCGTCGATGGGATCGAAAGGCGATGACCTCCGGCACGAACAGGAGTGAGCGTGCTGTCGAACTCGATGCCCAGGACGCGCGCGCGGACGCTCGTGCGCGGGCCGGCGTGGAGCCGCTTGCCCGCTGTGGGCGGAACGACAACGAAGCGAATCTGCGTAATCGCGCGCATGACCGCTTCGAACTGCACGATTCGCGGAGTTTTTGGGTTCGCCTTCACGTAGGGAGGATAGTCCGAGGGCGAGGTTGCTTCCTCGGCTGCTTCTCGATGGCCTCGTCGCAATGATCGGGGGCCGGGACTGATGTCGACCCACCATGGCGTGCTGGAAGCCTCACCGAACTTGGCCTGATCGATGAGTATCGGATCTACCTGCACCCCGTCGTTCTGGGTAGCGGCAAGCCCTATTTCGCCGGGCCCCGGCCGCCGCTTCGCCTTACGGCCAATGATCGGATCGCCGATGATGTGATCCGGTTGACCTACGTTCCCGCCTAGTCCCGCGATTCGCCCTGGGGATCTCATGACACTGGACATCCAGAAGTACCACGCCCAACTGGCGACCGCCGACCGGGCCATCTGTGAGCGACTCGCGGGCGAGATCACGCGAGGCCTCCGCGGCGCCGAGGCGAAGGTCTGGC
>JANLSZ010000075.1:0-17497 GCA_031362685.1 Vicinamibacteria bacterium
GCGGCGAGGCCAAGAGCGAGAAGGGCGGGAGAACGGCGAGGGGAAATGCGCATCTTGAGAATCTACCTCACCGCGCCGGCCGATCGTCCGCGCGCCGCTTCTTCTCTCGTCAGCACGAGGAAGGACTCAGGGCCTGGGACGAAGGGACCCGGCGGTGCAGCCCGGGGGGCGGTCCAGGGTCTTGTTACACTCTGGCGATCGGATCGTGGTCTCGGACCGTCCGCGCGCTCAGGCCCAAAGCTTCGAACGCTCCGGCGCCATCCGATAGCATACGTGGCTTAGCTGGTCCGGTATCCCACAAAGTAGAAGGAGAACGCTCATGAAACGAGAATTCGCACTTGGTCTGATTGTCACTCTCGGCGGGCTTCCCATGGCTCTGGCCGCATTCCAGGCGCCGTCCGCGGGCCCGACCAACCCGGCCGCCCTCGCCGTCACCGCGATCGAAAAGGTCAAGGACAACCTCTACATCATCACCGGGTCGAGCCCCACTCCCCGCGAGACCTTCAGCGGCGGCAACACCGGCGTCTTCATCACGGACCGCGGCGTGGTGGTCGTGGACACCAAGCTTGCGGGCTGGGGGCCGACCATTCTGGAGCGCATCCGGACCATCACCGACAAGCCCATAATCACCCTGATCAACACCCACACCCACGGTGATCACACCGGCAGCAACGAGTTCTTCGGCGCCTCCGTCGAGAGCGTGGCCCATGAAAACACGAAGGCCAACATGGCGCGGATGGACGCATTCCAGGGCGACAAGGCGAAGTTCCTTTCCACGCGAACGTATGCGGACCGGCTGACCCTGGGGTCCGGCAAGGATCGGATCGACCTCTATCATTTCGGCGCCGGCCACACCAACGGCGATACGTTCGTGGTCTTCCCGGCTCTTCGTACGATGCAGGCCGGCGACATGTTTCCATGGAAGGACGCGCCCTTCATCGACCGGAATAACGGCGGCAGCGGCCTGGCCTGGCCGGCGACCCTGAAGAAGGTTCTCGACAACATCAAGAACGTCGACACCGTGATCGGCGGCCACCAGCCGGCCGCGCCGTGGAAAGACCTGCAGCAGTTCCAGCAGTTCACCGCCGATCTCGTGGCCGAGACCTCGTCGGCTCTCAAAGCGGGCAAGACGGCAGAGGAAGCCGCGGCATCGAAGGACTGGATGAGTAAATACCCGGGGTACAACTCGACCCGCCTGCCTGCGGCGGTGAAGGCCCTCTACGACGAGTTGAGCGGGAAGTAGCGGGGGCCTCGCCTGGTTTCGCACCGGCGTATGATCCCCGCCTAAGTAGTCCCGGTTCTTCGTTCAACACCCCATGGCGCGAGGAGGCAAGGCTCTCCCAATGCCAACCCTTCTAAAGGAGTCTTCCGTGAAACGAACATCGATCGTCTTTGGAATCGCCGGCCTGACCTTGGGCGCGCTGGCCCAGGTTGGCGGCGCACAGTCCCCGGCGCCTCAGACGCCGGCGCAGCAGGCGGCGGCGGCCGCCCGCGTCAAACAGGAGGCTCTCGAGGCCCAGACACCCCAACTCAAGGTCAAGGAAGAAGTCCTGACCCTGGTGATTCCCGGACACACCATCGGCGAAGCGACCGGGGTGGCCAAGAACTCCAAGGGCCACCTCTTCGTCTTCACCCGCAGCGGCAACGCGGGCCCGGCCCGGGGCGCCACCGCGTCGCAGCTCTTCGAGTTCGATCCGCTTCTCAAGTTCGTGAAGCAGTGGGGCACGGACAACTACGCCGCGTCGTTCGCCCACACCGTGCGCGTGGACAGGTACGACAACGTCTGGATGACCGATGAAGGTTCCAACATGGTCGTCAAGTTCAACCCGGCGGGGAACGTCAGCATGGTTCTTGGACGCAAGCCCGAGGCCATCGACTTCATCGAGCACTACACGGAACGCGGCGAGACGGACAAGCCCGAGGATCGCTACCCGGACGGCAACATGGGCACGTTCGGCCGGCCCACCGACGTCGCGTTCGATGCTCAGGACAACGTCTTCGTGAGCGACGGCTACAAGAACTCACGGGTGGTGAAGATCGCGAAGGACGGCACCTGGGTAAAGGCGATCGGGACGCGAGGCTCGGGCCCGAACCAGTTCTCCATTCCTCACGGCATTGCGACCGACGCCAAGGGCAATGTCTACGTTGCCGATCGCGGAAATCGTCGCGTGCAGAAGTTCGATGGGAACCTGGAACTGATCAAGATCATCGAGGGCATGGGCGCGCCCTGGACCGCTTGCGTCTCGCCTGGAGCCACGCAATACCTTTTCACCGGCGACGGCAACGGGAAGATCTACAAGTTCGACCTGGAGGGCAAGCTCATGGGCTGGGCCCAGACCAGCCTGGGGCACGGCCAGACCGGCTGCCTGATCCACACCCTGCACTGCGAATCCGCCACCGTGCTGTACAAGGGCGACTGCTCGACCTGGACGGTCGAGAAGATCAGCATCACCCCGTAACCCGCGCGGGATCGCCGGTCACCTCTTTCTCTTCCGGCGGTGACCGGCGATCTTCAGCGACGCCCGGCGGCTTAGCCCGGATTATTCATGAGGACGCGCCCAGCGACCTCCACTACCGCGCGAAGAGACCCCGCAAGCTTGTTGACGCTACGGCCAAAGCACGCGGGCGTTCCCTTCACATCCAGGGGCCTCGACGCGTTCCTTCAGGCTTGGTAGTTGGGGCCCGCGGGGCCAGGCACTGATGTGGGCTCGCGGCGCCGGGAGCGGCTCGCGCGTCGCCACTTGAATACCGAAACGAATGAATCGTGTGGCTCCTTGTTCGCCTCGGGCCGGCGCGAAGCCTGGCCTCGGGCCACGCGAACAAAGCAGACGGAGTGTTGCGACTCGCGCGTCACGTCCCGGTCACCTGCGACCCACATCAGCGCCCGGCCCCGCTCTTCATGGCCTCAAACAGCGACCCAGCCCGTCGCTTCAGAAGACGGAGGGGGGCGGGCCCGCTCGCGCGGCGCCGCGGAGACCAAGAGTGCGAAGGCCAAAGCACCGTTCCCTGAATGGAGGGGGCCGAGCAGTACCTTAGCGATCGTGGGGTGGGGGCCCCACGCCGTTCCTGCGAGAACGCTTCGAGGCCCCCGGATGTGAAGGGAACGTCCGGGTGCTTTGACCGTAGCGTGACCACGCTTGCGTGGTGTTCTCGTGCGGGACGAGGACACAACAACGGCTCTCTGATCGCCACCGACCTTGGTAAAGAACGCCTCCAGACGATTCCCTGGTGAATAATCCGGGTTAGTCCTGACGACTTCCGGAGCGGGCGTGCGGCCGGGCCCGCAACGGAGTGATCTCAAGCAGGAAAGGGCCTACGCCCCCGGGAAAGGTGAGGCCGGTCCGCCCGCTCACCCGCCGCCAGGCCTCCCAGACGTTGCCGGCCAGGACGCCCGCCAGCAGGTAGTAGACCGCCCCGGCTCCTTCGAAGACGGCAAAGCTGACTCCGGCGACGATCAGGCCGCACACGATCTGATCCTTGTACCTCACGGGCGCGGTGGGCGGATCGGTGAGGATGAAGAAGGCGAAGAATAGAACCGCCTCGAGGTCCGGGGGCCCGAACACTTCGGCAACCCGCGCGGGTTCGCCGACGAATGCGGCCGCGGAGAAGAGTGCGAAGTACGCGCCGAGAAACGCCAGCACCAGCGGCATCCGATCGACCCGGTCGCTGATGAAGACCCCGGCCAGGGCGAGCGCCAGCTGGGCCAGCGGCGCGGCCTCGGGCAAGGCGCCCCACCAGCTCTGCCCCGTATCGAACACATGGAAGGTGGCGACCACGGCCAGCGCCGCCGGATTGAAGACGTTCCCGGCCCGAGAGCGGAACACGTACTTGCTGACAATGGCCAGCGCCGAGGTGACGGTCGCGACGTACCAGGGCCCCTGCGCGCTCAGGATCATGGCCACGATCAGGGCGGAGAGGACCGCACCACCCGGAAACTCCCAGCGCGGCCTCCGGGCGCGGAGGATGATCGCATCCAGCAGGCCGGCGACCAAGACCGCGCTGAGGAGCCCGGGCGCCAGGTCGCCCCCTCCCTCGGCCGGAGCGGCCATGGCGACGAGGGCCGTCAGGATGACGGTGAGCAGACCCTTGGGCGTCCTGAAGAACCGGCGAATCGATGTTGGCCTAACCACGACGCAGTCCCGGCGTCTCGTACCGCTCGAGTTCCGGCGTCAGCAGGAGTCCGTCCACGCCAAGGCGTTCGAGGAGTTGCAGACCGTCGGTCGGACCGAGCACGAAGGCCGCGGTCGCGACCGCGTCCGCAAGCAGGGCGGTCGGAGCGACCACGGTGGCGCTGGCCAAAGCGCGCGCCGATTCGCCGGAGCGCGGATCGAGGATGTGGTGTCCGATCCCGCCGCCCCCGACCACTCTCCGCTCGTAGTCGCCGGAGGTGCACACCGCCTGGTCGGATACGCGGAGGGTATCGATGATGTGGCCGTCGAGACGCGGGTGACGGATCCCTACCAACCACGGGTCTCCCCTCGGGTCGCGCCCCCCGAAATAGAGATCGCCGCCGGCGTCGATCGCGAAATCCGCGAAAGGGCGCAGTTCGCGCGCCGCCGCATCCACCGCGAGTCCCTTCGCGACCGCGCCCAGATCGAGGATGAGCGGGCGTCGCAGAGTGATGGTCCCGCGATCGGGATCCAGTTGGACATCCCGGTAGGTGACGCCATCGTCGGGCGCGATCACGGTGCGGACGATCCGCCCCGTGCGATGCTCCCGATCGAAACCCGACGCCTCCATCGCGCGGCCGATCGTGGGATCGAACGCGCCGCCGCTCTCCTCCGCCACCCTCAAGGCGAACCGGGCCGCCTCGAAAAGGATCGCGCTCACCGGCACCGGCACGCCCACCTGGGCGGTGAGCTGCATGAGTTCGCTCCGCTCGTCGAACCGGGTGCAACGTTCCTCTATCTCGCGGAACCACGCGAAGGCGCGGTCGATGGCCTGGTCAGCGTCGGGACGGAGGACCTGGATCGTGACCACCGTGCCCATGACCGGTTCGGCCCGGACCGACACGGCGTCGATCACTTCGCGCGCGACAAGGCGTCCATCACGGCATAGTAGAAGGCATCGCTGCTCTCGCTGGCGCCGGACACGTAGGTCACGGGCGGGCCCTGCACGCCGACCACCTCCGGCAGCAAACGGTCGACCCAGGAACATGGATAGCGGGTCAGGCACTTGGCTATCCTCGCCGAGACGATTCGCCCCTGCTCGATCACCAATTCCGCCTGAAGATCGCCGTGGCGGCAGGCGCCCCAGCCGGAATACGTGCCATCTCGGTACGACGCCACCGTGAGCGCCGCCGGTTCGTCGCCGTCCACCGTCTGAGTTTCGGCGAGCGCCGGTATCGTGGGAACGGCGGGCGAGGCGATCTCTCTTTCCAAGGGGGGCGTCTGGACCGGCGCTTCCGTCGGCGACGGGGAGACGGCAGCCTTCGTCGCCTCGTGGGCCGAGGCCGGCGACCGCTGGACCGTCACGGTCGGTCTCGGTCCCGGGGTGGCTGAAGACATCGGGTCGAGAGAGTCTGAGGCCGCGCGGGCGGCCGGCACCGCCGTCGGTGCGAATGGAACCGAAGAGGGGACCGCGGCGCCGGGAGGAGAAGGAAACCGCTTGCGAAAGGCCGCCTCGGGATGGAACCGATCGGCAGCCCGCCGGGTGCGAAGGTAACCCGCGGCGTACACCGCCAGGATCGCAGCGGAACTCAGGGCCACGAGGCTGCTCGCCACTTTCCGGTTCGGACCGCTCTCAGCCATCCCTTCCCATCATAAGTCCCGGCGGCTTCCGAGTCGCCACGCATAGAGCACGGTCAGCGCGGCGAGGCCGGCCAGCAACTGCCGCGTCGTTGATGAATTGAACGGATCGCCGGCCACCTTCAGCTCGAGCCTTCGGCGCATCCACCCCCCTTGACGGTACAGATCGTCGTACAGCCGGGTCTCCGCATCATGGGCCTCCACGGCCAAAGGGTTGTCCCCCAACCCCAGGGGCAGCGGGTCGGGGAGGACGGGGAGCCGGCCCACCGGATCCACCGCCCAGTTCACGAACTTCGCGGCCAGGCTCCGGCCGCCCTGCGGAGGCCACGCCGCCACCAGCAGCAGGGCGATCAGGGCCAGCAGGCCCCACTCGAGGTCGCGTGCTTTCATGTCGAACGATTGGCTACCCCCAGCATATGGAGCACATATCTGCGGAACGCTCAAACGGCTCTTTCAACCATGTTAAACGCAAGTGAGTTGGCCGACGATCTGAACGAGGCTGGTGGTGTTCTATCCTCCTTGGATAGCTGGCGTGGTTCGCCTGCCTTCCCCGGGCCTCCGGTTTCGGCAAATCGCCTCTCGGCAGGTCAAGTAAAGAAGAGGGGCTGCGGGTAGGGGCGGACTCGCGGTAGAGTCCGGGACAACAAGCGATGCGGTTTGCCATTGAAGGCCAGATTGACAACGTCGGCGCGGCCGATATCTTTCTGTTCCTGAGCCAGACACAACGGACGTCGGTGGTCGCGTTTGAGCGCCCCGACCAGGAGACTCGTGTGTTCTTTGCCGGTGGCCAGCCGGTGTGGTGCGTCTCCAGCAAGGAGCAACTCCAGGTCGAGGCGCGACTGGCGGCCGGCGGCGCCCTCAACCTGCGAGACATCGAAATGGCCCTCACCCGGCAGAAGGCAGGAGGAAATCGCATTGCCCAGGCGCTCATCGCGGAGCGCATGGCCACCGAAGCCTCGATGGAAACGGAACTTCGAGCTCTCTCCCTTGATGCTTTGCGCGACGTGGCAACCTGGACATCCGGGACCTTCACGGTCTACGACGGTGTCGCCCCTCCGCCTTGGACTTACACCATCGCCCCCGACTTCCCCGCGTTGCTCGTCGAAGCACTGCGGGGGCAGTGCCAGCGGGAGACGCTCCAGAAGGAGTTCGTCTCTCGAAAGGGCATCCTTCGCGCGCGCGCAGTCTCCCGGAGTTTGGTCGGGCTCAATGAGGGTGAACTGGCCATCCTGGCCCTGGTCAATGGCGAACGAACAGTCGAGGAGATCGTAAAGCGATCCGGCTTCGACGAACAGCAGGCCCTTGGGGCCATGCATGTGTTGTGCGCCATTCACCTCGCCGATCTCCTCCCCGCCCAGCGAACCGTCAAGCCGGCGCCGGCGCCGGCTTCCGCACCCGCGCCCATAGGGGCCCCCGCCGATGCCGGCGCGGTGCAGAAGGGGGGGGGGGCAACCGACAGGTTCATGCCCCCGCCGCCCGAACCCAAGAAGGTGCGGAGTTCCCCCGGGGAAGTGACACCCAGTATCCCCGAACCGCCGGTGAGGACCGGCGACTCGACGGCCAAGCTTCAGGCGCTCTCCCCTCTCGCGGTTCCCAAGCCTTCGCGCTCACTCCGCATCGTCGGCGAAGACAAGACGGAGGTGGTGATTCTCACCAACGCGACTTTCGCGATCGGCCGCCATCCGCGCAACGATCTCGTCCTCAAAGACCCGCGGATTTCGAGCTTCCACTGCCGGGTCGAGATCGAGGGAGACAAGTACGTGATCCTCGATCTGAAGAGCCGCAATGGCACCCTTCTGAATTCGGCCCGCATCGATCGGGCGGTCCTGAAAAACAACGACCTGATCCAACTCGGCAGCACCAAGGTGAGTTACCTCGAGACCAGGTAGGCGTTTGCGCCCCCCAAAACTGAATGACTGAGATCCGACCCTTCCGCGCCCTCAGATACCCCGCCGCCCTCGGCCCTCTCGAAGGCCTCCTCGCCCCGCCCTACGACGTCATCTCCGAGGAATACCGCCAGACCCTGCTCGGAAGAAGTCCGGCGAACATCGTTCGCGTGATCCTGAAAGAGGGGCCTGACGGGGCGAAGGGCTACCATCGCATCGGCGAGACGTTCAAGACGTGGCGCGCAGAGGGCACCCTGGTTCAGGACCAAGAAGCCGCTATCTACCTGCTCGAACAGCGCTTCTCCTGGGAGGGGCACAATTTCGTCCGTTCGGGGATTCTGGCCAGGTTCAAGGTGGAACCCGAGGGATCGCCGATCATTCGCCCTCATGAGAAGACCCGAGGTCCGGCGAAGGAGGATCGGTTCTCCGTTCTGAAGGCAACCGGGGCGAACTTCTCGCCGATCTTTCTATTCTTCGCTGATGAGGGAGCCTTTGCGAAAGCAGCGGCCCGCGCGAAGACAACTCACCCGGTGCTGGCCACGTATGCCGATGACGATGGGGTTGCGCACACGGTGTGGGCGGTGGTGACGCCCGAAGACGTGCAGGCCCTTGCCGAAAGCGCAGGCCGCGGGCCGTCGTACATCGCCGACGGTCATCACCGCTACGCCACCGCTCAGCGGTATCTCAAAGAAGTGGGCCCGGAAGGGGCCA
Organism: Vicinamibacteria bacterium; assembly: GCA_031362685.1. Taxonomy (GTDB): domain Bacteria; phylum Acidobacteriota; class Vicinamibacteria; order Fen-336; family JAGNNV01; genus JAGNNV01. Next base: position 8,345 of record JANLSZ010000075.1, read on the forward strand.
CCACCTACGGCTACTTCTGCCCCAACGATGAGGGCCTCCTGGTCTTGCCGTATCACCGTATCCTCTTCAATGCGCCCACGGCCTTGGACGTAATGACGCGCCTGGAAAGCCGCTACCTGCTGAACGTGGCGTCGAGCGCGGAGCAGGCGGCGCATGCGGTGGCGAACTCGACCCTGCCTTTCGCGTTCGCGCTTTGCTGGCCGGATGGCAAGGCCATCGTGTGCGAGTCGGCGCCGGGAGTGGAGGACGAACTTCCCAAGGATGCGCCTCCGTATCTCAAGGATCTGGACACGTATTTTCTGCATCAAGTGGGTTTCAAGCACCTGGGGATGAACGATCCCAGGGTGGAGTTCGTGCATTCACTCGCGGATGCGCAGACGGAACTTTCCACCCATCCGGATGCGGTCGCGATCCTGATGCGTGCGACTCCCCTCCGCCACATCGCCGCGGTGGCCGATGCCACCGAGTCGATGCCGCCGAAGAGCACGTTTTTCCATCCGAAGATCCCGTCCGGCCTCTTAATCCATCCGCTCGAACGCTGAGGAATCTGGGCGGCCGGCGCGCGCACGAAGCGTCGGCGAAGTAGCATCTGGGGAGACAGGGTTTTCAGGCCATGAGCGAAGCAGTCACGAACGGGGTCAAGGTGCAGGTGGCCGCTCGCTTCCTGGAGGAGCGAAGCAATCCGCAGATCAACAAGTTCATCTTCGCCTACACCGTGACCATCACGAACACCGAAGCGGCCCCGGTCCAGCTGGTCTCGCGGAAGTGGATCATCAAGGACGCCGACGGGGACATCGAGACGGTGGAAGGCCCGGGAGTGGTGGGCGAGAAGCCCGTGCTTCAGCCCGGTCAGTCGTTCGAGTACACCAGCTTCTGCCCGCTCGAGACCCCTTTCGGCACGATGGAAGGCCACTACAACATGGTGGCGGCCGACGGCTCCCGCTTCCAGGCGCGGATCGCCCCCTTCGGTTTAGCCACGCCCGGCGCACTGAACTAGAACACCACCAGTGTTTTCAGGGCCCCGGCGACGGGGTTGATGAGGCTCGCGGGTAACTCCCGAAGCGCCTTTCGGTCCGTGATGAACTTCGCGGGATCGATGGCCTTTGACGCAATGAGACGGAACGATTCGCGGAACGCAGCGGGCGTGTGATGAAAGCTTCCGAGGACTCGGATCTCGTCATAGTGGACGCGGGTGACGTCGAGGTCGACCTTCGTTCCGTCGGGGCAGCCGGCGAAGAGGTTCACCACCCCGCCGCGAGCGGCGGAGCGAATGGCCAGCGACGCGGTCTCCGCGGCGCCCCCGGCATCGAAGACGATGTCGAAGGTCGGGTCCGCCGGGCCGTTGAGCACAAGGCCGCCTTCAGCAGAGGATATCGTCGCGGTTTCCCAGGCGCCGTGCGCGGTCGCGGTGATCAGCGAATCGGGACGTCGAGCGGCCGCGGTCACCGAGGCGCCCTTCAGCACGCAGAGGCGAATCAACATCAGGCCAATGGGACCGGCCCCGATGATCAGGACGCGATCCTGCTCGCGGACGCCGGCATCCTCGACGCCCTTGACGCAGCAGGCCAGAGGCTCCGTCATCGCGGCGTCCTCGGGCGCGACCTTCCCGAGATGGAGGACGTTCTTTTCGACCAGACGGGCCGGCACGGTGGAGGCCTCGGCGAAAGCGCCGTTCCAGAAGAGCAGATCCTCGCACAGGTTCTCTCGTCCGCGCCGGCAGAATCGACACTCGCCACAGGGCGCAGAGTTGGCGGGCACCACCCGGTCGCCCACTTTGAATGAACTCACGCCCTCGCCCACGGCCCCGACCTGGCCCGCAGCTTCATGGCCGAAAACGCAGGGTGGACGCAGCATCTTCGCGTGGTACCCGCGTCGCACGACCTTCAAGTCAGTGCCGCAGGTGAGCGCGGCCAAGGTTCGGATGATCATCTCGCCCCGTCCCGGAATCGGGTCCTCGACATCCTCGAACCGGACATCGCCGGGGCCATGGAGAACCGCGGCCTTCATCCGAGTCTCATGTCGAGGGCGATCTTGAGGGTGGTCACCGCCGGGTTGCGGAACAGGTCGATGGCTTCGTTCACGCGCGCGATGGGGAAGAAGTCGGTCAGCAGCGGTTGAAGCTGCACGCGGCCCGAGAACACCAGCTCCGCCGCTTCATCCTGAACATCCACCGACGCGGAATAGACGCTCACGATCTGCTTCTCGGCGGCGGCCAGCAGGCCGAGATCGACCTGATACGTTTCGCCGCGCGACGTCGCCGAGAAGGGGACGAGCCGCCCGCCCGGTCGGGTCGCGGCCACCGCGGCATCGAAGGCGCCCTGTCCGGTGGCGGCCAGAAGAGCAACGTCAGCGCCGCGGCCCTGGGTCTGGCCGCGAACCCATTCGTCAAGAGCCCCTTGCCTGGCGTCATGGGTCACCGCCCCCAGCGATCGGGCCAGGTCGAGGCGAACCGGCGACAGGTCCGAGACCAGCACTCGCGCTCCGCGCACCCTGGCCAGTTGCATCAACATGGAACCGATCGGGCCCTGTCCCACCACCAGCACGGTCTCGCCCGCTCTCACGCGCGCCTGGTCCACCGCCTTCAGACACGTATTGACCGGTTCCACCAGACACGCGACTTCGGACTTCACCCCGCCCGGAATCGGAATGGCGCCTCGTTCCACGATGTGGGGCGCCGCCTTCAGATATTCGGCGAACCCGCCACCGGAGGGCTCGAAACCCGCGGTGGTGCCGTTCTCCTTATACGTCGAGCACTGCGCGTAAAGCTTCCGCGCGCAATAGAAGCACGCGAGGCACGGAATATGGTGGTGGACCACCACCCGGTCGCCCTCTTTGAAACGGGTGACGCCCGCACCGAGCCCCGCGACCGCTCCCGCGATTTCGTGTCCGAAAATACGCGGTGGAGGAACCAGACCCTTGTCGATCTTCTTCACGTCCGTCCCACAGACGCCGCAGACCTCGACCCGCACCAGCATCTCCCCAAACCCTGGCTCCGGGCGAGGAATCTCTTCGACCTCAAGTCGTGGAGTTCCCCGGTAGACCGCGGCGCGCATCAATGTCATCGGTGGTTGACGGATCTTAGTTGGCGGGAGGCCTCGAAGGGACGCCGCCGCGACCCCAAAGCCCGCGCTGATAAACTGCTCCGTTATATGGTCGCCGAAAGCGTCCCGGACAGACCGTCCGGCCCCGTCGTCATCTCGGTCGAAGAGATCGCCCCCGAGGTGCGCCTCGAGCCCAACGAGTTGAGGGCGCTCCACCAGGCCCTCCTCCTCCCCCGCATCATCGAAGAGAAAGCACTGGTGCTTCTGCGGCAGGGCCGGCTCGCCAAATGGTTCTCCGGAATCGGCCAGGAAGCGATCGCGGTGGGGGTGACGGCGGCGCTGCGATCGAACGATTGGATCCTGCCCATGCACCGGAACCTCGGCGTCTTCACCACTCGCTCGGTCGACATGCTTCAGCTCTTCCGCCAGCTCTTCGGCAAAAGCGGCGGCTTCACCAACGGGCGAGACCGCACCTTCCACTTCGGCCTGCCCGAGAAGTCGCTGGTAGGCATGATCTCTCACCTCGGGGCCATGCTGCCGGTGGCCTGCGGGCTGGGCCTGGCCAGCCAGATCAAACGGACGGACCGGGTGGCCGCGACCTTCACCGGCGATGGCGCCACCAGTGAAGGCGACTTCCACGAGGCCTTGAATCTGGCCGCGGTGTGGAAGCTGCCCGTGCTCTTCGTCATCGAGAACAACCAATACGGACTCTCCACCCCGAGCCACGAACAGTACGCCTGCCAAAGGCTCTCCGACCGCGCCATCGGCTACGGCATGCACGGCCAGACCATCGACGGCAACGACATCCTCGCCGTGTATCAGGCGGTGAGCGAAGCGGCGGAACGCGCGCGCAAGGGCGGCGGACCGACCCTGCTTGAATTCGAGACGTTCAGGATGCGCGGTCACGAGGAAGCTTCGGGGACGGCCTACGTTCCGCCCCAACTCTTTGAGGAGTGGGGGAAGAAGGATCCTCTGGCTCGCTTCGAGACGCTGCTCAAGGCGAAGGGCATCATGAGCGCGTTCGAGATCGAGACCCTCCGGGAGACCGTCAAAGCCGAAGTCGACCAGCTCGCCGACCAGGCCCTCGATAGCCCGGAGCCGACGTCCACCCGCGAACGCGAGATCAGCGCGGTCTACGCCCACTCGCCCGCTCCGGACCTGCCCGCGGTCGATGCGCGATGGCGCGAGATTCGATACATCGACGCCATCAGTGAGGCCCTCCAGATCGGCATGCGCCGGGACCCTCGGATCGTCCTCATGGGCCAGGACATCGCCGAGTACGGCGGCGCCTTCAAAGTCACCAAGGGGTTTGTCGAGGAGTTCGGACGCGAACGCGTGCGCAATACCCCCATCATCGAATCCGGAATTCTGGGCGCCGCCCTGGGTCTGGCCATCGACGGCCTGGTGCCCATGGTCGAAATGCAGTTCGGCGATTTCATTTCCTGCGGCTTCAACCAGATCGTCAACAACCTGGCCAAGACCCACTATCGCTGGGGCAAGAGTGTGCCCTGCGTGATCCGAACTCCGTGCGGGGGCGGTTCGGGTGCGGGGCCGTTTCATTCGCAGAACGTCGAGGCCTGGTTCACCCATGTGGCCGGTCTTCGCGTTCTGGCCCCCTCGACACCCGAGGACGCAAAAGGGCTTCTGCTCGCCGCCCTCTCGGAGCCGAATCCGGTCTTGTTCATGGAGCACAAACTGCTCTACCGGTCGCTCAAAGGCAACGTGCCGGAGGGCTACTTCACAACTCCCATTGGCAAGGCGCGCATGGCTCGCCGGGGAGACGACCTCACTATCGTGGCTTATGGCGTCGCCGTTCACTGGGCGCTCGACGCCGCCAAAGTCCTCTCTGCCGAAGGATTCGAAGTCGAGGTGATCGACCTGCGCACGCTTCTGCCCTGGGACAAAGAGACGGTTCTCGAGTCGGTGCGACGGACCTCGAAAGCCCTGGTCCTGCACGAAGCGCCCCTCACCGGCGGCTTCGGAGCGGAGGTCGCGGCCACCATCGCCCAGGAAGCCTTCGATAACCTCGATGCTCCGGTCACCCGACTCGGCGGTTCCGACGCCCCCATTCCCTTCGCGGAGGCGCTCGAGGAGATGCTCTCGCCGAAGCCCGATCTGCTGCCGACCCTTCGCAAACTATTGGAGTACTAACCAACCATGAGAGCCCTTCGTCGACGACGTGCGCTACGGAACGTCGCCGGGGCCCTTCTCGCCCTCATCGTTATCGGGGGCCTGACGCTCGCCGTCCTGGTCCGCGGATCCCTGCCCGTGCTCGAAGGCAAGGTCTCGCTCGCCGGACTCAAGGGCAGCGTGAGTGTCGAGCGGGATCTGAACGGGGTCGCCACCATCCGCGGGACCGACCGACTCGATGTCGCGCGGGCCACTGGTTTCATCCACGGCCAGGAACGCTTCTTTCAGATGGATCTGCTGCGCCGGCGGGCCGCGGGTGAACTCTCTGAACTCATCGGCGCGGCCACGGTGAGCGTCGATGAAGACGTGCGGGTCCACCGGTTCAGAAACGTGGCCCAGAAGGTGGTGGCCCGGTTCGATCCTCGCGAACGGGCGATCACCGAAGCCTATGTGGCGGGGGTGAACGCGGGTCTTAGCGCCCTTCGCACCCGGCCCTATGAATATCTTCTCCTGCGCGCCGACCCTTTGCCCTGGAGGCCGGAAGACTCGGTCCTGTGCGTCCTCGCCATGTTCCTCACCCTGCACGAGTCGCGCGGCGAACACGAGAGCGCCCTCGCGGTCATGCGCGACGCCCTGCCTCCTTCGATGTTCGACTTCCTCGCCCCCCGCGGCACCCTCGAATGGGACGCGCCCATCGACGGCGATCCCATTCCCACCACGGCCATTCCCGGGCCGAACATCTTTGATACCCGGACCGCGGGAGTGCTCCCGAAAGTGGCCGCGGACTATCCCTCCCCGGATCGCTTCTCGCCCGAGGACAACCTTGCCTATGTGGGCAGCAATAACTGGGCGGTGGATGCCGCCCACTCCACGACCGGACTGGCCATGGTGGCGGACGACATGCATCTGGATATCACGGTTCCAAACATCTGGTACCGCCTGCGCCTGGTCTTCCCGGATGGCAAGGGCCAGGAAAGAACGGTCACCGGCGTCTCCCTCCCCGGCAGCGCGGGGCTGGTCGCGGGGAGCAATGGGCAGGTGGCCTGGGGTTTCACCAACACCGAGGGTGACTGGAGCGATCTCGTGGTTGTCGAGCCCGGGGTGAAACCGAACACGTACCTCACGGCCAGCGGAACGAAGGAGTTCGAACGCGTTACGGAGACGATCAACGTCAAGGGCGCTCCGTCCCGGCCCCTCGAGATTCTCAACACCATCTGGGGCCCGGTCATCGACCGAGATCACAACGGTCGACTCCGTGCCTACCAGTGGACCGCCCAGGACCCCGAGGCGGTGAACCTCAAGCTCCTCGACCTAGAAAACGCCGAGACCATCGAGGACGCGGTGGAAGTGGCGCACCAGGCCGGCATGCCGCCCCAGAACGCCATGATCGCCGATCGCACCGGTCGCATCGCCTGGACGGTGGCCGGGCGCATCCCGAAGAGGATGGGCTTTGAAGGCCGGCTCCCGGTCACCCGCACCGATGCCTCCCGGGTCTGGGACGGCTACGTGGCGAGCGCCGATGTCCCGAAGGTCATCGATCCGCCCCAAGGTCGCCTGTGGACCGCCAACGCGCGCGTAGTCTCGGGCCCGATGCTGGCCATCATGGGGGAGGCGAAATATGCCTTCGGGGCAAGGGCGAGGCAGATCCGTGACGATTTGTTCGCGAAGGAGAAGTTTTCCGCCGCGGACCTCATGGACATTCAGCTCGACAACCGGGCGGTGTTCCTCGACCACTGGCAGAAGCTGGCTCTCACCACCCTCGACGAGGCCACCGTGGGCAGCGATCCGGCTCTTCGCGAAGCGAAATCCCTGATCACCAATTGGGGCGCCCGGGCCGCCGTCGATTCCGTGGGCTACCGGCTGGTCAAGGCCTTCCGCCTTTCCGTGTCCGACCGGGTCTTCGCCCCCCTCGTCGCTCCGGCTCTGAAGATGGATCCGAAGTTCCGCTACAGCCGGGGCTTTCAAACCGAAGGCCCCCTGTGGGCGCTGGTGTCCACCCAACCCGCCCATCTTCTCGATCCAAAGTACGCCGACTGGAAGGCGCTTCTCGCCGATTCCATCCGCTCCGTGGTCAGCGAACTCACCAAAGGCGGAAGGAAGCTCGCGGAGCGAACGTGGGGCGAGCGCAACACCGCGCGCATCCAGCATCCGCTCTCCCGCGCGGTGCCGTCGCTCGCGCGTTTTCTCGACATGAAGCCGGACCCGCTGCCCGGAGACGACAACATGCCCCGCGTTCACTCACCCACCAACGGAGCCTCCGAACGCTTCGTGGTGGCGCCGGGCCATGAAGATCAGGGCTTCTTCCACATGCCCACCGGCCAGAGCTCTCACCCCCTCTCGCCCTACTTCGGGGCGGGCCACGACGCGTGGGTGAAGGGTGAGAAGACGCCCTTCCTGCCCGGGGCGACCCGCTACACCCTGACCCTCGAAAAATAGCACCGGCGCCGTTCCACCGTTAGAGTACAGAGTATTCCAAGCTAAACCGGGACGCGTTCGGTCTCCAAGCTCGCTTTCGCTCAAGCCTGAAATGCCAAACACCTCCGATTCCTCTTCGGCCCACAGCACCGGAGCGCTGAGCCGTCTTCTCGCCACCCCGCCTTCGAAGGAACCGGAAGTCGGCCCGGAGACCCTGCTTTCCGCGGTGCTCGACGCAGCCACCGACGGAATCATCCTGGTGAGCGCGGATGGCCGGGTCCTCACCTACAACGATCGCTTCGTCGAGATCTGGGAGATTCCGCGCACCACCTTGATGACCCGCGACGAACGCCAGGTTCTGGCCGCCCTGATCAAGGCTCTTTCCGACCCCGACGAGTTCGTGAACCACGTCGATGCCATGATGGCGGACCCGGACGCGCGGGCCCAGGGAGTCTGCCGGCTCCTCACGGGAAGGGTGATCGAGCACGAAACCCGACCGGTCACGGCCATGAACCGGCTGATCGGGCGGGTCTGGACCTTCCGCGACATCACCACCCGGGTGCGGGCCTTCGAGTTGCTCCACCAGAGCGAAGAGCGCTTCCGCATCTTCGCGGACAACGCCGCCTACGGCATCGTGATGCATCAGGACGGCGATGTGGTCTACGCCAACGAAGCCGCCGGTCGCGATCTGGGCTATTCAGCGACTGAACTGATCGGTCTCCCGGTGATCACCTTTATCCCCGAGACCGAGCGGCCGGCCATGCGCGAGCGCATCTCCAAGCGGCTTCTGGCCAGGGGCGCAGCACCTTCCCGTTACGAAACCAGGATCGTACGGAGGGACGGAGAGATCCGGGTGGTCGAACTCGGCGTGAGCTCGATCCGGCTCAAGGACAAGACCGCGGTCGTGGTCACCCTGGTGGACATGACCGAACGGCGCAAGGCGGAGGCCGAAGCCCTGCACCTCGCGTCCCACGACACCCTGACCGATCTTCCCAATCGGGCGTTCTTCCGCAACGCCACCGACGTCGCCCTGGCCGAAGCGGGGGAGGCGAGCACCGATGTGAGCGTCATCCTTATCGGTCTCGACCGTTTCAAGTCCGCGAATTTTCTGGGCCATCGACTGGGCGACCTCGTCCTCCAGGAGACGGGCCGGCGTCTGTTCTCTCTGGTCCGCCCCACCGACCTGGTGGCCCGTCTGGGCGCCGATGAGTTCGCGGTTCTGCTGAAGGGCTGCGACCTGGGTTCGAGCATCGTTTTGTCGCAGCAGATCGTCGCGAGTCTGAGGGAGCCGTACCAGATCGCCGAGGACAACGAACTCTTCCTGAGCGCCAGCGTGGGCGCTGCCTGCTTCCCCCACAACGCCACCGACACCGCCGAACTCCTGCGCCACGCGAATATCGCTCTGGTCGCCGCGAAGGAGCGGGGCAAGGATCAGGCGGTGGCCTTCGAAAGCGATCTCACCGGCGAAGCGGCGGCCCGGCTGGAGATGAATCGGTTCCTGCACCGGTCCCTGCGCGACCACGCGTTCTTTCTGGAGTTCCAGCCCATTGCGCGCTCCCACGACCTC
>JANLSZ010000100.1:0-31142 GCA_031362685.1 Vicinamibacteria bacterium
CGACGCCCTGCGGCATCCCTTCGTCTCCTTCTGCACCGACTCTGGAGCGAATGCGGAAGACGGCATCTACTCGAAAGAGAAGTCGCACCCGCGCGCGTGGGGATCGGCCTCGCGGATCCTCGGTTACTACGTGCGAGAGCAAAAGGTCTTGACCGTCGAAGAAGCGGTGCGAAAGATGACCTCCCTGCCGGCGGCGCGGATGCACCTTGGGGATCGGGGCATCGTTAGGGCGGGGATGGCCGCGGACCTGGTGGCCTTCGACCCCGACACCGTGAACGCCCGGGCCACCTACGCCGATCCCCTTCACTACAGCGCGGGAATCCCGTACGTCGCGGTGAACGGCCAGCTCGTGGTCGATGGCGGAACCATCACCAAAGCGCGGCCGGGGCGTGCGCTGCGCGGTCCGGGGTATCGTCCCTGAGTTGGGGGGCCGCAGAGTTCCGACCGGCCTCCGTGCTTAGCCCCCCAAACCCCCGAACGCTCCGGCGGGAGTCAATCCCGCCTGCGCTTGGTGCCGGGCGAGGCCGCAAACGCGTCTGACGTTACGTCGATCCCTGAGCGAAGCCGAAGGGACGCCCCCCCAAACCCCCGAACGCTCCGGCGGCGCTCGTGGCCGACCTTATTTCGATCGTTCGAGGAAGCGGCCGTCGCGGGTGTCGACGCGGATCTTCTCGCCCGTCTCGATGTAGGACGGCACCATCACCATGGCCCCCGTCTGCGTTATCGCGGGTTTGAGTTGGGCCTGGGCGGTGGAACCCTTGATGGCGGGGGCCGTGTCTTTCACCTCGAGATCGACAGCGATGGGCAGGATGAGGGCGATCACCCGATCCTGAAACAGGGTCGTGCGGACTTCGAGATTCTCGAGCATGAAACCAGCCGAGTCGCCCACCCGATCGGCGTCGAGCGTGAACTGTTCGTAGGAGGCCAGGTCCATGAACACGAAGTCGTCGCCCTGCTTGTAAAGGAACTGGGCGTTTCGATAGTCGACCTCGGCGCCCTTCTCCAGATCGCCTCCCCGCCAGGTCTTGGCCTGGCTCTGGCCGGTGCGGAGATTCTTGATCTTCGTCTTGATCAACATGGAGGCGCCCCGCGCGGATGGGGTCTGGCTCTGGACCTCGCCCACCTGCCAGGGATCTCCATCGAGCTCCAGAATGTCGCCGCGTTTGAGGTCCGATACGTTGACTGCCATAGCCAGCAAGGTTATTCGCTGCCGAGGGTCGTGCACAAGGGGCGGCACCCCAACTACCAAAGCTGAGAGATCGCTTCAGTCCAACCCGAAACGATGGGTCCTTCGCGATGACGGTTGCGGCTAAGAGCGGTCGTGGCTGAGGTAGAGGCCGCCGTTCTTGGTCTTGAAGAAGGCGTCGAGTGGAACCTCCTCCTGCTTCAGGAAGCCCTTCTGGGACAGGACGCCGTCGCGCACCAGTTCGATGACCGCGCACAGGCTCGCCGCGGTGGTCCAACTGATGGCCCGCCACTCGTGCCCCGCGACCTGCATCTGGGGATAGGCCCGCACGAACTCTTCGCGAGAGAGCTGGTCGCCCTCCCACCCCTCGACGGCGGCGTGAACGAAGACGTAGTCCTCGGCCACCGCGGGCAGGGCGTTCTTCATGACCTTGCCGAGCAGGGCCCGGTCTTCCTGCAGGCGCAGCTCCTGGAAGAGAAATTTGATGTGCTCGAAGTGGCCGAGGTAGCGCATGGTCTTGTAGTGCAGAGTTTCGACCTTGCCCTCGTAGGTCTCGCACATGGTGCCGAGCCCTCCGGAGGTGGTGGCCGCCTCGAGTTGAACGCCGTTGATCACCACGAGCTCGTAGCCTTCCAGGGCCGGGACCAGCTGACGATGGCCCATGCGTATGACCTCGCAGTCGTTGATGTACTCGTTGATGACGCCCTCGGGGCTCCAGTTGAAGGCATAACCGAGTTTGCCCCGCGGGTGTTTCGGCAACGCCCCCACTTTCAGTTCGATGCTGCGCAGCCGATCGAACTTCTTCGCGAGGTCGGCGCCCACCATGCCGATGAAGCCGGGGGCCAGGCCGCACTGCGGAGCCATGACGCCCTGGCTGGTGGCCGCCAGCTGCCGGATGTGCCGGGTGGTGCCCACATCCTCGGTCAGGTCGAAGTAGTGGATCCCCGCGGCGTGAGCCTCCTGCGAAACCGCGGTGTTCAGATGGAAGGGCAGGCAACTCACCACCGCGTCGGCGGCCTTGAGGAAGGGGGCCAGCGACGAGGGGAGGTTTACCACCTGAGTGTCGAACGGGACCTGACCGCGCGACACGGCGTCGAGCCCCATGACCTTGAAACCGCTGTCGTTCAGGAGCGTGCCCACGAGGCTGCCCACCTTGCCCAAACCCAGTACGACCACCCGATGCAGACCCATTCGTTCTCCCTGTGCCGATTCTTTGACCCCTATTCTCTCTTGCCCGGTTCTCAACGCCGCATCTGGCGCCAATTCCGGCTGGCTTTCACCCCGGACTGTTAGGCTCCCCTCAGCGAAATGGCTGGCCTTGGGTTTCCGGTGACGCATTGGACCCTCATCGTCCGGGCCCAAAGCAGCGAGACGGAAAAGCGCCAGGCGCTTGATGAGATCGCCTCGAACTACCGCCTGCCTCTGGTGCGCTATGCGCGCGCGCGGGGTCTCGGCACCGATCGAGCCGAGGATCTCGTTCAATCCCTCTTCGTCCGTCTGATCTCGAACGATTTCGTGGCTCGCCTCGACCCGCAGCGCGGCCATCTTCGCGGCTTTTTGAAGACCTCGCTCGATCACGAATTGCTGCACCAGCTGGAACGCGAACGAGCGCAAAGACGGGGCGGAGGCTCCGTGGCGCAGTCCATCGACGATCTCGAAGCCGGCGACGAACCCAGCGGAGGCGAGCGCCCAGACCAGGTCTATGAGCGAGAGTGGGCGCATGCGGTGGCGGCCCGGGCCCTCACCAACCTGCGCAATGAGGCAGGTCAGGGCGCTCTGCGCGAACGCTTTTCGGTCATTGAGAGATTCTTCAGCGAAGAGAACCCGATGACCTACGCGGAGGCCGCGCACCTCGCTCGTATCACCGTCGCCCAGTTCAAAGTCACACTCCACCGGGCGCGGCGCCGCTTCGACGAACTACTCCGCCAGGAGATCGCGGTCACCGTCGATGACCCTGGCGATCTCGGCTCCGAGGAGGTGACGGTGAAGGCCGGATTGCGCGCATGAAGCGGTGCCCTCGATGCCGGGCCGTTCGGGAGGCCGGCTCCGGCCCTTGCCCCTCCTGCCTCCTTGATGTTGAAGGCGCTCCCCTTCTCGCCTCCAGATATCGACTCGATGAGGAGATTGGCGAGGGCGGCATGGGCGTGGTCTTCAAGGCGTTCGACACCAAACTTCAACGGGTGGTGGCGGCCAAGGTGGCCAAGGGCCCGCTCGATGCGGACCTCAAGGCTCGCTTCCTCCGCGAAGCCCAGACCCTGGCCGCTCTACGCCATCCCTCCATCGTGACCGCGCTCGACGTGGGCGAAGAGGACGGCGAAATCTTCATCATCATGGACTTCGTCGACGGAGTTCCGTTGTCCCAGTGGGAGGTTCCGTCCCTGGCCGCCGCCGAACAGATCGGCCTGGATATGTGCGACGCCCTCGGCCATGCGCATGCCCGGGGTGTCATTCACAGGGATGTGAAGCCCGAGAACGTTCTGGTCGGCGCCGACGGCCGCGGCCGTCTGACCGACTTCGGCATCGCCAGGCTGATCGAAGACTCGCACCAACTCACCAAAGACGGCCGGGTCGCCGGAACACCGAGATACATGGCCCCCGAGGCCCTTCGCGGCGAGCCGCCGGCCCCCGTTCACGATCTGTACTCGCTGGGGCTGGTTCTGAAGGAACTTGTGCAGCGCGTGCCCGACCGAACCTCGACCCCCTCATTCATGCAAGCGCTCGAAAGCGCCACTTCGGCCGATCCCGGCAATCGCTTCACCGCCGCGAAACAGATGACCGACGCGCTCACCGGCGGCGGGCCGCACCCACGAACCCCTTCCGACCGGGGTGGCATCGCCGACCTTTGGAACGCGGCGCTCTGGCTCCGACCCCTCGCCGTCCTGATGGCCCTTGGAACCGCATCGGTCCTCTGGGCGTTTCTGGCCTCGGTGACGCCCCGGGTGTTCTCCCGGTCTGAAGCCGGCCCATTGGTGATGACTCAGGTGGAGGATCTGGGGAACGGACTCGTGGTTTCGACCGCGCGTTTTGAGACCGGCGCCTGGCTAATGGCGCTTCTCCTCACGACCATTGCCGTTTCGTTTCTCGCATTTTGGCTGGTTCTGGTCAAACGGGTTCCCCCAGGTCTGCCCCCGGGCCCACCCCGGGAATCCCGGTGGCTGTTTGGCCTCGGCCTCGTCAACGTCAGTCTCTGGGCCGTCCACGTTCTGATCATCGGGCGTGAGGATCCCGGCCTGGTCGTTCGGTATCTGCCGATCGGGGGAGGCCTTTTGGAGATGGTTCTGCTGGTCGTGCTGTGGACGGCAATTCTCGAGTGCCTCCTCCGCCACCAGAACCCGTTTCGCAACGCCTGGCTGTGGGGGGGCGGGATCTTGATGGTCATCCCACCCTCCATCGAACTGCTGAACTACGTCCAGACTTGGCATCCCTGACTTCAAGGGCCGGGCCCCCACCATTGGGTTTCTCGAAATATTTTGGGGTTGCCGGTAACTTCCGCCCGGGGAACCGGTATTAGCCTATAGAGCCGCTCGTCAAGGGATGCCAATCACGGCCTCCCCCGAGCGACCCTCCCTCTGTGAGGTTCCCATGACCACTCTCGCCGCTTCTATCCTGGCTCAAATCGGTACTCCCGGGCCAGCGGCATTTCTCCCGCCTGCTCGACCTGAGTTCACGGTGGCCGCCTACCTGGCCTACTTCCTGTGCAGCATCTTCATCACGGTGTGGGTCGGCCGGAGTCTCCACACCAACGGCCGGTTCTTTCTGGTCGATGCCTTTCACGGCAACGAGGCCCTGGCCGATTCAGTGAACCACCTGCTCCTCGTGGGTTTCTACCTCATCAACATCGGCGCGATGCTTCTGTTTCTCCGGACCACCGCCACGCCAGTCGATATCAAGGGAGTCATCGAACTCCTGAGCAACAAGATGGGCTGGGTTCTGCTGGTTCTCGGCTTTATGCACTTCCTGAACCTGCGCACCCTCTCGAAGATGCGGAAGAGCGCCCTTCAGAGTCATGACCCCTCGCCGGTCCCGCCTTCCACTCGGGTTCCGGTATCGCCTGCTCGCTGAGAGTGGTTCGCCATGAGATCCCTGACCGTCTTCTACGACGAGACCTGCGGCTTCTGCCTCCGCTGCCGCGACTGGCTCTTGAACGAGCCGCAGGTCGTTCCCCTGGCGCTGGTTGAAAAGGCCTCCCTGCCCGCCCGTTATCCTCAACTGGCGCCTTATTCGGGCGGCTCCGATCTGGTCGTGGTAAGCGACGAAGGGGACGTATGGACCGGCGATGCCGCCTTCATCACCGTCCTGTTCGCCCTGGAGAACTATCGCGGCTGGGCCCGTCGCCTGGCCGGACCCACCCTGCGGCCTTTCGCCCGGCGTTTCTTCGAGATGGTGTCCAGCAATCGAGCGCTGCTCTCCTCGCTGTTTGGGCGAGCGATGGACGATGCGAGCCTGGCGACGGTACTGGCTGGCTCGCCTCGGGACCCTTGCCCTGGAGACACATGCTCACCGACCGCGGACGCGGTTTAGGCGCGAGCAGTTGAGAGTATCGTCCACGGATCGTGGGCCGGAGACCCTGGAGGGATCCGGCATATTCGTACCCTCAGGATTCAGGAACGTAACCATGAGCACTTTGACTCGGTTCTTCGGTCCGATCGTGACCTCAGTTTCAGTTTTGGCCGGCAGCGGTCCGGCTCTCGGTCAGGATGCGCCATTCACGGTCGGCACCGCGAGCGCTGCGCGAGGGGCGATCGCCTATGGCGAACTGAAGGTCCCCGCGGGCAGCGACGCCGCCCTCAGCATGTCGGTGGCGGTGGTGAACGGCGCCAGGACCGGACCCGTGGTCGCCTTCGTGGCCGGCAGCCACGGCACCGAATATGCCTCCATCGTGGCGCTCGCGAGACTGATCGGCCGCATCGATGCCAAGGCGCTCAGCGGCACCGTGATCATCGCTCCCCTGCTCAACGTCGCATCGTTCGAGCAGATGACGGTGCACGTGAACCCGGTCGACAAGAAAGGAATGAACGCGTCGTATCCGGGGAACCCGTCGGGAACCCAGACCGAACGAGCGCTGGCCATGGTTACCGATCAGATTGTGAAGCCCGCCAGCGTCATCATCGACCTCCACGGCGGCGACCTGGACGAAGACCTCCGGCCCTACAGCTACTGGATCCGCACCGGCAATGACGCCCAGGACAAGGCATCGAGGACGCTGGTGGGCGCGTTCAGCCTCGATCACGTCATCCTGCGCGACATCGACCCGACCAATCCCGCGAGCATCCGTAGCCTGAGCGGCTACGCGCTGGCTCAGGGCAAGACCACCATCGTGGCCGAAGCGGGGCGCAACGGCCTGGTCCTGGATGATGATGTCGAGTCCCTCATCTCGGGAAGTCTCAATGTTCTTGGGTCGCTGAAGATGATCGCCCGGAATGTGACCCCACTGGACAAGCCGGTCTTCGTGACCACCGGCACCCGCGCCCAGGCTTCCGCACCCGGTATGTTCTTTGCGAAAGCGAAGCGCGACACCATCGTGAAGGAAGGCGACGTCATAGGAGAAACCACCGATTACCTGGGCCGCGCGACGGGTCAGGTCAAGGCGCCGGTCACCGGTCTCGTCACGTTCATCCGAGGCGTGCCCTCGATGTGGCCGGGCGCGACCCTCGCCAACGTCTCGCCGGTCCTGAGCGCGGTTCCCCCTTATCAGAAGCCGTAGGGGGGGCGGAGGATTCCATGATTCTCGGGTTGAATCTACTGACCGCCCACCTGCTCATGCTCATGGCCGGTTTGGCCGCCCAGACTCCTCCTTCGTCCTCATGCCCGCCCGTCGGAATGACCAGGGGAGACCTGCGGCAGCTCAAGCAGGTGAACTTCGAAGTAGTCTCCGCCGACGATCGGAATCGTCTGGCCATGCGGTTGTTGTCCTGCCTCGACGATCCCGACCCGGCCATCCGTGACGGCGTGGTGTTCGAGGCTCTCTCGACGTGGTTGAGAGCCAGGGCGCTCAGCGCGGACACCCTCCTCGCTCTTGAAGGCTCCCTGCGAAAGACACTGCTCGGGGAGAGGGATGCGGGAGGCTTCCGCCTGCCCTTCGCGGCGTTGGTGCTGTCCGAGGTGGCGCGCGCCGATCGGGTTGAGCCCGTCTTCTCCGATTCGGTTCGCGCGGAACTCGTCGAGGCCGCGGCCTCGAGCCTCACCGGAGTGAAAGACTACCGCGGCTTCGACGCGGTGGAAGGGTGGCGTCACGGCGTGGCCCACGGGTCCGACCTCGTGCTTCAACTTGGCGTCAACCCGAGGGTCGGAGCCGATGGAATCCGGCGGCTTATGGAGGCGATCGCGAGTCAGGTCGCTCCGGCGGGCGCGGTGTTCTACACCTTCGGTGAACCGGAGCGCCTGGCGCGGGCCGTAGTCTTTGCCTACAAGAGGGGCTTGCTTGATGCAGGTTTCTGGGACGCCTGGCTCGCCGCCGTCGCGAACCCAAAGCCGCTGCACAACTGGAGAGCGGCCTTTGACTCCGTCGAAGGCCTGGCGAAGCGGCACAACACCATGGCCTTCCTGCATGCCCTCGCGTTCGCGGGGCGCGCCGCAGGCGACGACAGCGGCCAGGCGCTGGCCGCGCTCGCGGACCGCGCGGCCACTCAGCTCGGCGGAGGTTGAGGGGCGATCTCCATCAATTGGAGGTAGCGCCCGATCAAACTCGCCCGGTGCTAGCCTCGGGCCATGCCCGAAGCGACTCTGGATCACCGGCTGATTTCCGAGACCGTGAACCGGTTACACATGCGCGTCCATGCGCGTTTTCCGAATTCCGGCCTCGCCAAGGTGGCCACTCAACTCTCCGATATCGCCTCACGGGCGAGCGCTACTTCGGAGTGGATCGCCCGTCCCATCACGCTCTTGCGTATCGCCGTCTTCGCCCTCATCAGCATCATCGTGCTGGGGCTCGCTCTTACCCTCTGGACGCTCCCCCTTCCCCAGGGCGGGCTGGAGTTGTCCCAGTTCATTCAGGTACTGGAGGCGGGCATAAACGACGTCGTCCTGATTGTCGCCTCTGTCTTCTTCCTCGCCAGCCTGGAGACCCGGCTGAAACGCAACCGAGCCCTGAAGTCCATTCACGAACTCCGCGCGATCGCCCACGTCATCGACATGCACCAGCTCACCAAGGACCCCGAATGGATCCTGGGCGGTGGGACGGAAACCGGGATTCTGCCTCCTCGCTCGATGACCCCCTTCGAACTGTCCCGCTATCTCGACTACTGCTCCGAGATGCTCTCGATCACCGGCAAGATCGCGGCGCTCTACATCCAGCGCTTCGACGACAGTGTGGCCCTGCAGGCGGTGAACGAAATCGAGAGTGTCACCAGCGGCCTCTCCGGGAAGATCTGGCAGAAACTGATGATCCTGTACGGCTTGCGCGGCCAGAGCCCGGCCACGAGCCCTCCCGCGGCCGTGCCCGTTCGCGAAGCGTCGGGGAGGCCTGACCCGGAATAGTCACGAGGAATCGCCCTTCGCTATCCGGAACGGCTCTCCGAGCCAGGCCGCTCAGTAAAGCCCGGGAATCAGCCGCGCGGTTCGGCCGCAATAGTCGGCGTATGCGGGCCCGAGGGCCTGGGTCAGGGCAGCCTCCTCGGTCCGGATCCGGCGCAGAAACGCCAGGGTGATGGGAATGATGATCACCAGAAGCCCCACATAGTTTCCGAAATAGACGCCGAGGCCCAGGAACGCGATGAGAACCCCGGTGTAGGAAGGATGCCGCACGTAGCGATAAGGCCCATCCTCCACCACCGCGTGGTTTTCGTGGATGGCCACGTCCACCGTGAAAAAACGGCCCAGAATCGCGATCGCCACCCAGCGCAGAATCAGTCCGCCGCACAGCAGAAAAAGAGCCAGGACATCACGCACCATCGGGTCGACGGGAAAGGCCGCCGCCGGGAAGAGTCCCTGGGAAAATGCGGCCGCGGTCACGCTGAGCGTGATGGTCAACCACAGGACCCGCAGCGAGCCCTCGTCGGCCCGGCGCACCACTCTCGATCTTGCCCGTCCCATCAACGAGAGAGCGGCCTCGGAAATCGGGAAGAGTAGGACCAGAAGTGAAACGACCGCTCTGAGCGTCAATGTCCGCTCCCGGATTCCCGGGCCGCCATCCCAAGCCGGAAACCGGGAATCACGAAAACCTTGAAGACTGGCTTGAAGTCAATGACCTCCGCCTATTTCATCTCCGGAAAGCCGAGATTCACGCCGCGATGGTGGGGCTCGGGCCATCGAGAGGTGACCACCTTGCCACGGGTGTAGAAGTGGACACCCTCTTTTCCGTGCACATGGGAGTCGCCGAAAAGCGAACTCTTCCAGCCGCCGAATGAGTAATAGGCCATGGGCACGGGAATCGGCACATTGATTCCGACCATTCCGACCTGTACTTCGTTCTGGAAGCGGCGGGCCGCACCGCCGTCATTGGTAAAGATCGCCACGCCATTGGCCCAGGGATTCTCGTTCACCAGAGTGAGCGCTTCGTCATAGGTCTTCGCACGCACCACGCCGAGCACCGGGCCGAAGATCTCGTCCTTGTAGATCGTCATGTTCTTCGTGACGTGGTCGAAAAGGCAGGGGCCGAGGAAGTAGCCGCCTTCGTAGCCCTGAATCCGAAGGCCGCGCCCATCGATGAGGAGCTTGGCCCCTTCGGCCTCACCCTTGTCGACATACCCTTTCACGCGGGCATGATGCTCCTTGGTCACGAGGGGGCCCATATCGGCGCCCGCCTGGTCGCCCGGAGCCACTTTCAGCTTCGCGATGCGTTCGCGCATCTTCGGGAGCAGGCGATCCGCCGCATCGCCCACCGTCACCAGGGCCGAGATGGCCATGCAGCGCTCACCCGCTGAACCATACCCGGCGCTCACCGCGGAGTCGGCGGCCAGATCCATGTCGGCGTCGGGCAGGACGACCATGTGATTCTTGGCCCCGCCCAGCGCCTGAACCCGCTTGCCCGCCTTGGTCCCGGTTTCGTAGATGTAGCGGGCGATGGGCGTGGAACCGACGAAACTGACCGCAGCTATGCCGGGATGATGGAGGATGGCGTCCACCGCCACCTTGTCGCCATGGACTACCGAGAACACTCCTGCGGGAAGACCGGCTTCGGCCAGAAGTTTGGCGGAAAAGTTGGCGACCGAAGGATCTTTCTCCGAGGGCTTGAGGATGAAGGCGTTGCCGCAGGCGATGGCGAGGGGATACATCCACATCGGCACCATGGCCGGGAAATTGAACGGGGTGATGCCGGCCACCACTCCAATCGGCTGGCGGATCGAGTAGGTATCGATGTCGGTCGAAACGTTCTCGGAAAACTCGCCCTTGAGGAGCTGGGGCAGACCGCAGGCGAACTCGACCACTTCCATTCCGCGGTTCACTTCGCCCAGCGCGTCGGCCGCCACCTTGCCGTGCTCACGGGTGAGCATTTCCGCCATCTCGACCTTGTGCTTCTCGAGAAGCTGGCGATACCCGAACATCACCCGGGTCCGCTGGGCCAGAGAGGCGGCGCCCCACTTCTTCTGAGCGGCGGTCGCGGCCTTCACGGCCTCGTCGACGATAGCCGGGGTGGCGAAGGGGACCCGGGTGTTCGAGTCGCCGGTGGCGGGATTGAACACTTCGCCCCAGCGTTCCACCGGACCATCATGCGACTTGCCGCCGATCCAGTGCTTGAGTACCTTCAGTTCCCGGGTGACTTGAGTGGCGTTTGCCATGAGAAGACTCCTCTATGCTTTGACCGCACGATCCGTGATTTCGAGACCGCGGTCCACGATGTCCAGTCCTTCATGAAGTTGGGCTTCGGTAATGATGAGGGGCGGATTGGCGAAGAAAGTATTCCAGCGGACGAAAGTGTAAAGGCCCTGCTCTCGGAAAAAGTGCCCCAACGCGGTCATCTCTTCAGACGTTCCGTTGAACGGGGCCATGGGTTCGTAGGTCTGACGATTCCGGACGACCTCGAAGATGCCAAAGAGGCCGATGGAGCGGGTGGTTCCCACGGAGGGGTGTTTCTGCTCGAGTTCCCTCATTCGGGCGCGAAGGACGCCGCCGAGCTTGACCGTGTTCGCGATGAGGCCCTCGTCCTCGTATACCGCGATGGTAGCGAGGGCAGTTGCGCAGGCCAGGGTGTGGCTGTTGTAGGTAAGACCGCCGGGAAAGGCGCGATCCTGGAAGGTCCTGGCGATCTGCGGGCGCATCCCCACCGCACCTAGCTGCACGTAGGCCGAAGTGAGACCCTTGGCCATGGTGATCATGTCGGGGACAACGTTCCAATGCTCGACCGCAAACCACTTCCCGGTTCGGCCGAAGCCGGACATGACTTCGTCGGCAATGAGCAGTATGCCGTGACGGTCGCAGATCTCGCGGACCGCCTTCAAGTAGCCATCGGGCGGAATCAGGAGGCCGTTGGTGCCCACCACCGTCTCCATCAGGAAAGCGGCGATGTTCTGGCCGCCCTCGTAGCGGATGATGTCCTCGAGTTCGCGGATGCAGACCTCCAGCGGTTCGGGATCCCGCCGGCCGTACTTGTGGAAGTCGGGCGCGCGCACGATCCCGGGAATACCGGGCTCGGCCGCCCATCGTCGCGGATCGCCGGTCATGGCGATCGCCCCCGCGGTGGCGCCGTGGTACGACCGGTACCGCACCATGATCTTATGGCGGCCGGTCACCACACGCGCGATACGGATGGCATTCTCGTTGGCCTCGGCCCCGCCATTGGTAAAGAAGAAGACGTCGATATCGCCGGGCGCGATCTCCGCAAGTTTGAGGCCCAGGCGGGCTCGCGGTTCGGTGGCCATGAACGGATTCGCGTAACAGAGGTTGGCCGCCTGCTGCTGGATCGCATGAACCACGCGCGGGTGGGAGTGACCGATGTTGGTGCACATCAACTGGGAGTTGAAGTCGAGGTACTTCTTGCCTTCGGGCGTCCAGAAATGAATCCCTTCGGCACGGGCGACCGGGATGGGATCGACCTTCGACTGGGCCGACCATTCGTACATGGTGTGCCGCTTGCACAACTCCACCATCTCCGCGCCGTTCATGGGCCGGGGCATCATCTCGGTCTTGGGCTCAGTCATTGTTTCCTTCCCGGCCAGGCAGTTTTGCGCATTAGTGCGACGTAGAGCAGGAAAGCCGCCCCAAAGCCGACGAACCAGCCGTAATCATAGAGGGGCCGGAGCGGAGACCATAGGAGACCGCCCCAGGCCAGCGCGCATCCCACCAGCATGGCCACTACCGCGGCGGGATTCCAGCCTGCGTGATAACGATAGGTTCCGGTGGTGAGGTAGAGATCCTCGAGGTCGAGTTTGGTGCGGCGGACGATCCAGTAGTCGGCAATCAGAACTCCTCCGATCGAACCGAGGCCCCCCGAGTACCCGACGAGCCAAGTGTAAATATAGCCCGAGGGGTCGGCCAGGAGGCGCCAGGGCTGCATCAGGATGCCCAGAATCCCCGTGATGAGACCGCCGGTCCTGAACGAGATGAGCCTCGGAAAGGCATTGGCGAAATCGTTCGCGGGCGAGACCACGTTCGCCGCGATGTTCACGGAAAGAGTCGCCACCACCACGGTGAACATCGACACCGCAATCACCAGGGGGCTGTCGAATTTTGCCACCAGCTTGATGGGATCCCAGATCGCCTCTCCATAGATGATCGCGGTGGCGCTGGTGATGAACACACCCATGGCGGCGAAGACGAACATGGTGGTGGGCAGAGCCACGGTCTGGCCAATCACCTGCTCGCGCTGAGAGCGACCGAAGCGCGTGAAGTCGGGCATGTTCAAGGAGAGGGTGGCCCAGAAACCGACCATGCCGGTGAGGGAGGGGACGAAGACCTTCCAGAACGCTCTGAAGTCCTGCAGCTGACCGGGCTGGGCCAGCAGAGGTCCCATGCCGTTCGCGGCGTCATAAGCCCAGATCACGAGCAGCGACGTCATGACCAGCACGAAAGGCGCGGCCCAGTTCTCGACCAGGCGAAGAAGGTTCATCCCTTTGTAGATGATGGCGATGTTGAGGGCCCAGAAGAGCATGAACGAAATCCACTCGGTGGTGGTGTGGCCCAGAAAGCCGGGACCCAGGAGGTCTGCCCAGCCGGGAATAATGCTGGCGAACAGGGTCTGGACCGCTTCCCCCCCGATCCAGGCCTGGATGCCGAACCAGCCGCAGGCCACCAGCGCGCGCATGAGGGCGGGAAGGTTCGAGCCGAACGTCCCAAAGGCGGCGCGGGCAAACACGGGAAACGGAATGCCGTACTTCGTCCCCGGATGAGAGTTGAGCAGGATGGGGACGAGGACGATGACGTTCCCAAGAAGAATCGTGAAGAGGGCCTGCTTCCAGTTCATTCCGGCCGCGAGCAGGCCGGAGGCCATCATGTAGGTGGGGATGCAGTGGGCCATACTGATCCACAGGGCGGCGAAGTTGTACGTGGTCCAGTTGCGGTGGACGACGGCCACGGGGGCGAGGTCTTCGTTGAAAAGCACGCTGGTCCGGGCCTGGGCGCGCGACTCCGGCGTCAGTTCGACACGCCCGTCGGCGTGCTGGATCTCCGACGTCACAACAGAGGATGTCCGGCCTGGCGCTTGATGTACTGGCCGCGACCCTTGGACCCCTTGAACACGCCGTGGTCGACGATGACTTCGCCGCGCGACAGGACCACCGCAGGAGCGCCCTTGACCACCCGGCCTTCATACGGGTTGTAATCGACCCTCATATGCATGGTGTTCACGGAGAGGGTGTGCTCCTTCTCGGGATCCCACAGGATCACGTCCCCGTCCGACCCGATCGCGATGGTTCCCTTCTTCGGGAAGAGGCCGAACATCTTCGCCGGGCTCGTGGACATCAGCTGGACGAAACGGTGCTGATCGATGAAGCCCTTCCGCACCCCTTCCCAAAGCATGTAGAGACGGGTCTCGATTCCGGGCGCGCCGTTCGGGATCTTCGAGAAGTCGTCCTTGCCAAGGAGCTTCTGGCTTTCCTCTTTCATGCAGAACGGGCAATGGTCGGTGGAGACAACCTGAAGGTCGTTCTGGGCCAGGCCCTTCCACAGAGCGCCCTGATTCCACTTCTCGCGCAGCGGCGGCGACATCACGAACTTGGCCCCCTCGAAGCCTTCACGCTCGTAGTCCTCGTACGAGAGGAAGAGATACTGGGGACAGGTCTCGGCGTAGGCGGGAAGACCCATGTCCCGCGCCTGCTTGACCTTCTCGAGCGCGTCGGAGCAGGACAGATGGACGATGTAGATGGGCACGCCCGCCATCTCGGAAAGAGCGATGGCGCGACCGGTGGCCTCGGCCTCGGCGCGGGTGGGCCGGGTCAGGGCGTGGTACTTGGGCGCCTTCTCTCCTTTTCGGAGCGCTTCCTTGACCAGGGTGTCGATGACTCCCCCGTTCTCCGCGTGCATGCAGATCATGCTGCCGGTCTCACGGGTGCGCAGCAGCGCCTTGAAGATGGTCGCATCGTCGACCTGGAAGACGCCGGGATAGGCCATGAACATCTTGAAGGAAGTGACGCCCTCGTTGCGGGTCAGCTTGGCCATGTCGTGGGCGGCCTGTTCGGACAACTCCCGAACGATCATGTGGAAGCCGTAGTCGATCACCGACTTTCCTTCCGCCCGTTTCAGCCCGCCTTCGTACGGGGTATAGATACCCTCGCCTATTTTCTGGTTGGAAAATTCGATGCGGGTGGTGGTGCCGCCAGGGGCGCCCGCGACCGTGCCGGTCTCGAAGTCGTCCGACGAAGTGGTGCCGCCGAACGGCATGTCCAGATGGGTGTGCACGTCGATGCCACCCGGCATCACCAGCTTGCCCGAGGCGTCCACCACGGTGTCGGCGGGCAGACTCAGGCCGCGCCCGATCAGGGTGATGACGCCCTTCTCGATATAAATGTCCGCTTCGTACTTGTCCGCAGCGGTGACAATGGTGCCGTTCTTGATCAGGGTGGTGGTCATGGTTTGTGTTCCTCAGGGGTTGCTTCGTCGCCGGCCTGGTAGTTGGGGGCGGGGGTTGCTTCGTCGCAGCACATTTCGATTGGCTCCTCGCAATGACGACCCTGGTCCTTCTCTCAGCACCACCTGGTCGTGGACCGGGTCCGTCAGCGCGTCATAGGGGGCGTGAAATCACCTGGGTTGGGGTGTCGGTTTCCGAGTAGCCCTCGGCCTCGTATCCTCCCGCGTAATCCGAATCGTGGGGGCGCCGGATCTTCGAGTGCGCCACCACCCGGTCCCGGCGAATGCCGCGGAAGTCCTCGACGCCCTTAAAGCCCTTGTCTGCGTTGCGCTCGATGAACTCGGTCAGCCCCTGGTTCAGATGCCGGATCACATTCGGACCAATGGCCTTGTCGAGCATGGCCGCGGTACAGACCTGAACGGTGCCGCAGCCGAGCAGGAAGTAACCGACGGCCTGCGCGAAATCAGAGACGCCGCCGATCCCGGAAAACGCCTTGTCCGGGTAGGCCTTGGACATCTTCGCCATGTTCGCGAGGGACATAGGCAGAATGGCGGGACCGCCCATGCCTCCGCTCGACACCAGTCCATCCACGTTCATTTCGAACTCCAGGGTGTCCGGGTCGATGAGGGGCAGGGAGGGGAAGGTGTTCGAAGAGACCACCGCGTCGGCGCCCCCGCGGAAGACCGCCCCGGCTTCCACGGCCATGTCCGCTGAGGCGGGGGTCAGCTTGGCCCACACCGGAACCCGGGCCACCTCCTTCACCACCTGGGTCACAAAGGAGCACAGAGCCTGGTCCTTGCCGATGTTCGAGCCCATGTCCGCCCGGTCCATGTGCGGACAGGAAAGGTTCATCTCGATGCCGTCGGCGCCCGCGTCCTGGCAGGCCCGGGTGAGGTCGCGCCAGTGATCGAGTTCCTTGTCGCTGCCGGAACCGGCCATGATCGACGCGATGAGCACCTTGGTGGGATAGGCCTTCTTGATCCGCTCGAGCCGGGGAATCCACCAGTCGAGCCCCTTGTCGGAGATCAGTTCCCAATTCCACGAAGAGTGGAGCGCCCCGGCCCGGCCCTTGTTCATCGAGAGCGTTCCCGTCTCGGGGTTCGAGCGGAGGAACTTCGTCTTGGGCCCCGCGACATTCACCACCGGATGCATGCCGATGGTCTTCACCACCACGCCGCCCCATCCCGCGTCGAAGGCACGCATGATGTTGGTCTCCGACTCTGTGGGGGGAGCGGAGGACAACAGGAACGGGTTTTCGAACTTGATACCGGTGAAACTCACGGACAGGTCGACAGCCATGGGACCTCCTGAACAGGAACAGCTGGTGAAGGGACGATAGGAGTGTTTCCCCTACAGAGCGGTGAGCGGCCCGTAGGTTTCGGGCCGGCGATCGCGATAGAACTGCCACGTGGACCGGACCTGATCGATCATGTCCAGATTCAGATCGGCCACCACTACCGCGTCCTGGTCACGCGGGGCCTCGGCCACGATCTGACCGCGGGGGTCGCAGAAGTAGCTTTGACCGTAGAACTCGCCGATGTTCCAGGGCGCTTCGTGGCCCACCCGGTTGATGGCGCCGATGAAGTAACCGTTGGCCACCGCATGGGCGGGCTGCTCCAGCTTCCACAGATATTCCGAGAGGCCGGCCACGGTGGCCGACGGGTTGAAGACAATCTCCGCCCCGGCGAGGCCCAGAGCACGAGCGCCTTCGGGGAAATGGCGGTCGTAACAGATGTACACGCCGACCTTGGCGTAGGCCGTTTCGAAGACGGGATAGCCGAGATTGCCGGGCTTGAAGTAGAACTTCTCCCAGAACCCGGGCTTGGCGTGAGGAATGTGGTTCTTGCGGTACTTGCCCAGGAACTTCCCATCCGCGTCGATGACCGCGGCGGTGTTGTAGTAGATCCCCGGCTGCTCCACTTCGTAGATGGGAACGATGATCACCATCTTGTGCTTCCTGGCCAGCTTCTGCATCAGCTTCACCGTCGGACCATCCGGCACGGGCTCGGTGGAGTGATACCAGCGGGTCTCCTGCTCCGCGCAGAAGTAGGGACCGTAGAAGATCTCCTGAAGACACAGGATCTTCGCCCCCTTCTTCGCGGCCTGGGCGATCAACTTGACGTGCTTGTCGATCATGGCCTTCTTGA
Source organism: Vicinamibacteria bacterium (assembly GCA_031362685.1). Lineage (GTDB taxonomy): Bacteria > Acidobacteriota > Vicinamibacteria > Fen-336 > JAGNNV01 > JAGNNV01. Next base: position 17,273 of record JANLSZ010000100.1, read on the forward strand.
CCTTTTCGAGGCCCGCCTCCGGCCCCAGGACGTTCCGGGCCTGAATGAGTCCACAACGAACGATGCGCGGCATGGGCGATCTCCTTCGATGGTGAGGGCAGCAGACGAAGTATGCCACGCATCGCGTCGGGCCAACTCAGGAACGATCGGACCTTTGATCAAGGGAGGGCCTCATAGTTGTGGCCCGCAGGGCCGGGCGCAGATGTGGGCTCGGGCCCGCGGGCCCCAGCTACTTCGCCCGCTTCAGGCGGAGCCGGAGCGTTGGAGGTGGCCGGGTCAGGGCACGACGTTTAGGATCACGGCCGAGCCGCGGTGAATGCGGTGCGTGGCCTTCACGAAGTCGGTATCCACGGCCTTCCCGATGTCCATGAACTTCTGCGGATTGCGGTCGACGAGGGGAAACCACGAGCTCTGAATCTGGACCATGATCTTGTGCCCGGGGCGGAAGGTGTGGGCGATGTCCGGCATCTCGAACTCGATGCTCTCGATCTTCCCCGGGGTCAGCGGCTCGGGCTTTTCGAGGGAACGGCGGAACTTCGCGCGGAAGGGCTCGCCGCGCACCAGTTGCTGATAGCCGCCCATCACCACTGCGTTGGCGGGACGCGGCGTCGGCTGGGGTCGGAGATTGGGCGCATCGCCCGGATAGACATCGATAAGTTTCACCACGAAGTCGGCATCGGTCGCGGTGGAGGAGACATTGAGCCGGACCTTCACCCCGCCGAGGGCTCGAACGTCGGCCTCGAGGGGCGGGGTTTCGTAGACCAGGACGTCGGGCCGGGTGGCCGCGAAGCGCTGATCTTCGGTCATGTAGTCCCCCCGCATTCCCATGTTGACGTAGGCGAGGTACGGGACCGGCTTCGCCGGGTCGGCGGTGTATTCGTCGGCGCTTTGGTCCGTGGGGGCGGGGACGGTGGTGGAGAGCACGCCGCGCCCGGTCAGGTAGTAGCTGGCGCCCTTCGCTTCGGCGGGGGGCCAGGCATCGTGCTTATTCCATTCATTCCGACCGGTCTCGAACACCCAGGCTCGCGGCATCACGGCGTCCCCGCCTTTGAGATGTTTCATGAAGAACGGAAACTCGATTTCGTCGCGGTAGTAAGCACTCGTCTTCTGCCCGAAGTCGAGATTGCCCAGGGAGTCGCCATCGCCCCGGGACCAGCCGCCGTGCCGCCACGGACCGAGGACGAGAGTGTCAAGAGTCTGCGGAGAGTCTTTGCCGATGGCGCGGAAGAGACGTTGCGGACCCTGCAGGTCCTCCGCGTCGAACAATCCGCCGGTCAGCAGAACCGCGGGTGTGATGTTCTTCATGTGCGCCGTGATATCGCGCGACCGCCAGAACTCGTCAAGGGTGGAGTGGTCCACGTAGGCGCGAAAGTAGGCCTTGCCGGTCACGGTGTCGAGCGCGCGCTGCATGGTTCCGAGCTTGAGGTAGTACTCGTAACCGTCGGGGGTGCCGTAGTCGAAGTCAGGACCCTCGACCGGTCGGGTCGGGTTCTTCTGCTCGACGAAGTTGACGTAGAAGCCGTAGTTCGCGGCCAGCATGAAAGCGCCGTTGTGGAAAGCGTCGTCACCGCGGAATATGTCGGCGACGGGGGCCTGGGGTGACACCGCCTTGATCGCCGGGTGAGCTTCAGGCAGCGCGGCCGCGGCATAGAAGCCGGGATAGGAGATGCCCCAGATACCCACCTTCCCGTTGTTTCCCTTGAGATTCTTCGTCAACCACTCGACGGTGTCGTAGGTGTCCGAGCTCTCGTCCACATCCTTGGGGGTCTTCTTGACCGGACGGTGCGGGGTCACCTCGACGAAGGCGCCTTCCGACATGTACCGGCCGCGCGCGTCCTGGTAGACAAAGATGAAGCCTTCCTTCTGGAACGCGGCCGAGGGGCCCAGGCTGGACCGATAGTTGTCGATGCCGTAAGGAGCCACGCTGTAAGGGGTGCGCTGCATCATGACGGGATAGGCGCGCGAGGTGTCTTTGGGCGTGTAGATCGACGTGAACAGCAACGCGCCATCGCGCATCCGGATCTTGAACTCGTGCTTGGTGTATTTCTCGCGAACCGGATTCGGCGTCGCGGCTTCCTGGGCGCGGAGAGGGAGGGGCGAGAGGGCCACCAAGGCGGCGCTGAGGACAAAACGGCTCAAGGTTCGCATGCCCGAATCCTAGAGCAGTTTGGGGGACGCTCAGGCGTCCACGAAGAGCTGTTTCTTGAAGGTCCGGAAGAAGCGATCACCAAGGCCGCGCGGTCTCCATGCGCTCACCCGGGTGGGATGTATGGAGATCCGGTCCCCCCGGACGGTAATGGTGAGGCGCGGGGTGGTCCCGCGCGGAGCGCGTTCCAGGAGGTCATCGGCGAGGAGAAGGAGGACGGCGGCCCGCTCCACCGTCGCGCGGTCCTCGTGGGTCACCAGGGGCTCGTATTCGTCGAGCGCGAGGCCCTCCAGGTCGGCGGCGTGGAGGATGGCGGCGATGCGAGCGACCTCGACCTGCGAAAAGCCATCCAGTTCGGAAGCGAGAACGATGCGCGCCGCGTGTTCGTGGCGATCGAAGAAATCGACGGAGCGGCCGATGTCCAGAACCTGCGCGGCATAGCCGAGCGCGGATCCAAAGACCCGGCCCCGGTCGCCCTCGTGGCGCACCAGGCGTGCGAACAACGTCATGGCCAGCTCCGCCCGCCTCGCTCCATGAAGCGCATCGACCCCGCGAAAGCGCGACAGCAGCGCCTGAGTCGAAGTCGCGCGGACGCTCTCGGGTTCGGTATCCGTGTCGCCGAGGGCCGCGTAGGCCAGGCCTTCCCTCAAGCCCTGACCCGACACAAGAATGTCGTCGGCCTCGACGTAGTCGAGCAGGCGGCCGATCACCACCGCGCCCGCGACGATGGAGTCGGAGCGGTCCTTCGACAGTCCGAGGACTTCCAGCCTCTTCCTCCTCGGGCTTTCGCGCAGCTCCCATTCGATCTCCTCGATGGCCTCGAGGGAGAGTTCGTGTCCATGAAGACGAGAACCCGGAGTCTTCAGGCGGAATCGCTCGATCCGCGCGAGGTTCCGTACCGTGCCTCCGGTACCGACCAGGCGCGAGCCCGGGCGAAGAGACTTCAAAGGAAGCTCTTCCAGGAAGCCATCAATGTGCGAACGCAGGCTCTTGATCTCCTTTTCCGTCGGCGGATCGCGCTCCAGATACCTTCTGGACAGGCGCAGAGCGCCGAGGGGCACACTCCAGGAGCGCACGCGGGTGCGTTGCCTGAACTCCGTGAGTTGAAGCGACCCCCCGCCCAGATCGAAGAGAAGCCCGGAGCGCGAATCGAGACCTCGAAGCGCCCCGTGAAATCCGTAGAGCGCCTCCGCATCGCCATCGAGAATCTGAAGCGGCGACTTCATGGTCCGGGCCACCAGGCGGGAGAACTCGCGACCATCGGTCGCCTCTCGCACCGCCGCGGTCGCGTACACCCGAATGGCTCGGGCCCCCGCGCCCAGGGCGATGGCCCGAAAATCGCGGAGCGCCTCCCGGGCGCGTTCCATCGCGACCTCTCCAATCGCGTGATTCTCGACCACTCCCTCCACGAGCCGCAGCGAGGAACGAGCGCTGGCCACGATGCGCAGGTGGCCGCCGGGTTCGCGGTCGTAAACGACGATGCGAGCGGAGTTGCTTCCGATGTCGATGATGGCGAGCGGCGGTTTAGCCTTGCGCATCGACGGTTAGCTCACGCCGAGGTGGTCGGGAACCCGAACCAAGGGTAGGATCCACGCCATGATCGCGCCCGAACTTCTTGAAGTGCTTTGCTGCCCCGCGGATCGCTCGGCGGTCCGGCTGGCCACCCCGGCTGAACTGGAGGCGCTGAACGCGCGGATCGCGAACGGTGCCAAGAACAACGGGGGTGCTCCGGCGGGTGACCGGCTCGAGGCGGCCATCATCCGCGTCGACGGAACGTTTGCTTACCCGATCCGGGAGGAGATTCCCGTGATGTTGATCGACGAGGCCATCCCCCTTCGGGACGGTCTGCCCCCCCTGCGTTACGTTCCCCCGGCGGCCTGAAACCCGACCGCGGCTTCACCGCGTCGAACCCGGACTTCCGAGCGTAAGCAGGCGGACGATCGCTGCGGGGGCGATCGTGGTTTGCGCCCGGCTTCGGCCGGAAACGCCCTTCGCCTTCACGGGGTCGGTCCGTTTCCCCGCGGGCATCCCTCGGCCCCGGACGAACCGGCGCAGGCGCGCCGTAGGAAACCTTCTCCAGGGAGAGCCCGGAAGGCGGCGCGGTGAACTCCGCCACCGACGCGCCGCTTGCCTGCATGATCTTCGCCACATCGGCCACGCTCAATTTTCCGCGACCCACTTCGACCAGCACGCCCACGATGCGTCGAACCATCTTCCAAAGGAAGTGCGACCCCTGAATGCGGATGAAGATGTTGGGGCCCTCTTCGAAGACATCCACCGCCTCCACCTTGACCTTGGTGGACTCGTCCGGTTTCGATGGATCCGGCTGAGCAAAGGCCGAGAAATCATGAAGTCCGCAAAGCGACTTCGCCGCCTCCGCCATCAAGGACAGGTCGAGGGGATCTCTCACCCACCACACCACCGGTTTGTCGAAAGCGCTTCGACGCCGCGAGATCCGGTAGAGGTAGGTGCGCGCGGTGGCGGAGTGGCGCGCGTGAAAGCCCTCGGACGCGAGCTCGGCCTTCAGGAGATTGATGTCGCCGGGGAGCTCATCGTTGACCGCGCGCAGGAGTTCATCGGGATCGATCTGCTTCGCGAGGTCGATATGGGCGACCTGGTGAATCGCATGCACGCCGGCGTCGGTGCGGCCGGAGCCGTAGACCTCGATCACCCGCTGGCCGGTAGCGCGATGGATGGCCTCCATGATTTCACCGGCCACGGTGCGGGCGTTGGTCTGAAACTGCCAGCCGCTGTAACGGGTGCCGAGGTATTCGAGATCGACGCGGTAACGAAAACCATGCCGAGGGCCGGAGAGGCGCGCGTGCTCGCTTCGCTCCGGATACCGGGGCCGATCCGGTCCGGAGGACGTGCTCGCTTCATAGGGCTTCGGAGCGCTGCGTTCGCCTTCGCCCGCCGGGCGCGACTTCGGCCAGCGCGGTACGTGGACCCTGGGGCGAGGCGGGCCGGCGGAATGGTTCGAGTCGTCGGGCATGGGTGGTTTAGGCGAGTTTACGTGGAACCCCGAATCAGTCCGGCAAGGTTCTTTCCTTATATGCTCGCCACTCTTGAATCGCCGCGACATCACAATCCTGGCCCTGTGCTCCTCCCTTCTGGGGGTAGCCGGCTTTCGCCTGCTTGCGCCTCCGGGCTTGGCCACGAGAAGGATCTCCGTCGAAGCGGTGGAGATAAACAGCGCGCCCATCAAGAGTGGTGAGTCGCTGGTTCAGGAATCGTCGTGGACGCCGCCGGACGATGTCTTCATCGTCGGCTGGGCGCCCGACCTGGGAGCGCCGAGCGCCCTTCCCGAGTTGTACCTCCGCACCGGCGAGACCACGATCTTTCTGGCGCCTCGGGCATCGCTCGAGGGCCTGAAACCTGCGTTCCTGCCCTCGGGGACGGGCTTTCTGATTCGAAAGGGCGAGACGGTGAAGCTCCGGCTTCAGCTGAACAACTCTGGTCCCGCCGGTGAAACCAGGGGCGCTCGAGCCCTTATCTATTTCCATCCCGTGGCCTGGCGCTGATCGAAACCGCTCGCTGGAGTCCGCATCCGAAAGGGCCTCCCCCGACTGAATGACTGCCCCTTCTCATGTGGACGTGGATTTGTTCCGGGCGGTCGCCGCCGATGCGGCGCTGATTTCAGGCCAAATCCAGAAGGCCCGGCTGGGGACGGACATAGGTATCGAGAAAAAGGGAGAACTCGACCTGGTGACCGAGGTCGATCGCGCCTGCGAGGTGGCGATTCTGGCGCGACTGCGACGATCGTTCCCCACTCATGACGTCGTGGCCGAGGAAAGCACACCCTCGCTTTCTGGATCCGAATACGTCTGGTACGTCGATCCTCTCGACGGCACCACGAACTTCGCGCACCAGTACCCCTTCTTCTGCACGTCCATCGCCCTCACGAAGGCCGGAATAGTGATAGCGAGTGCCGTCTACGATCCCGTGAAAGACGAGCTTTTCACCGCGGCCCGCGGGCGCGGCGCCACCTGCAATGGCTTCCCTCTGAGGGTCACCCCTTCCACGGAATTGCTGCGCTCGGTCTTCCTGACCGGGTTTCCTTACGATTTGCGCGACGACGTGAGCCACACGTTGCGCCTATTCGAGGCGTTCCTGCATCACGCCCGGGCTCTGCGCAGAGACGGCGCGGCCGCCCTTGATCTCGCGTACCTCGCCGCGGGCCGGATCGACGGCTATTTCGAAGAGCGCCTCAAGCCCTGGGATGTCCTCGCCGGGTCTCTCCTCGTCGAAGAGGCGGGCGGGCGGGTATCGCGTTTCGACGGCTCGCCTATCGGGGTCAGGGCCGACGAAGTGGTGGCCTCGAACGGCGCGCTCCACGAGGCGATGCTTCGGGTACTCGCAGAAGCGACCACGTCGCGGTAGCCTTCAGCCTGGTCCTTGACCCTTCCAGCTCGTTGCTCTGACAATAGGCTCGCGGGCGAGGACGGCGCCAGAGTGGCGAAATAGGCAGACGCAGCGGACTTAAAATCCGCGGGTCAGTAAATGATCGTGCGGGTTCGATTCCCGCCTCTGGCACCACATCAAGGAAACGAGAGACGAAGGGCTTCAAGGATGGCGGAAACCGAAGACGTCACCCGGCCACGCCTCGATGAGGGTGCCCGGTTCGTGGCCCCCAGGGACGCCGCCCTCATCCTCGGACTGCAGTTCCTTCTCCTCACGTTTCGCATCGGCCAGGTTCCTCTCCTCGGCCCGGACGAGCCGCGGTACGCGCGGGTGGCCGTGGAGATGGCTCGACAAAACGAGTTTGTGACCCCGACTCTCGCCGCCGAACCCTGGCTGGAGAAGCCTCCCCTCTACTATTGGCTCGCCGGATTCGCCTATCGCATCCTCGGCGAGAACGAGATGGCGGCGCGACTCCCCGCGGTGATCGCGGCTCTTCTCCTGACCGGCTTCACCGGCCTGGTCGGTGCGCGACTTTTCGGCGGCGGTTGCGGCCGCCTGGCCATGCTCATCCTGGCCACCTCGCCGCTGGTCTTCGCCTACGGGCGATCCGCGACCATGGACATGCTGGTGGCCGCCTTCATCACCGGAGCCAGCGGACTTCTGATCCTCTCAATCCTCGGTATCACCGGCCCCTCGGCGGTTCCGGCCGCCTGGGCCCTGATCGCCATAGCGGTCCTGGCCAAGGGTCCCATCGGATTATTGATACCGCTCGGGGTGGCCGCGGGAACGTGTTTGACCCTCCGTCGGGTTGACCTGTCTCGCCTCGTTTCTCCTCTCGGGATCGCTCTCGCGCTGTTGATCGCCGGGCCGTGGTTCGTGGCCATCTACCTCGATCAGGGTTTTCATTTCATCGAGGTTTTTCTTCTCAATCACAATCTTCAACGGTTCACGAGCACACTTCACAACCATCCTGGCCCGTTCTACTACTACCTCCCGATCCTCCTGCTTGGTGTCTTCCCGTGGTCAGGACTCATAGCGCCGGCGCTGGCCGACCTCGCGACCGTCGAACGGAAGGAGCGATCGGCCATACTCGTGTGGATCCTGATTCCGCTGGTGTTCTTCTCTCTGGCCGGATCCAAACTCCCGGGGTACATCCTTCCCTGCCTCCCGCCGTTCGCCATTGCCCTCGCCCTCGCCGCGCGCAGTCTGCAATCCACCGAGAGCGGGCGCGCAACCCGAATCGCCGGACTCATCGGTGTGGTCATCTCGGCGGTCCTGCTCGCGGTGACCCTTCGCGCCCTGCGCCAGGGCGAGCCGTGGGGGCCCAGCGCTGTCCCTCCTTCGCTGTGGGCCGTGGCCGCCACATTCCTCGCATCGCGCGCCTTCGACCGGACCCGCGGCGAGAGTCTGCGAATTCTGTCGATCGGCGCCGCGGGCTTTCTGCTGCTTCTGACCATGGTGGCGCCGCCCGTGCTCGAGACCATGGAGTCAGGTCGGAGGCTGTTCCTGCCCGCTCACGGTCGGGAGGTTCTGGTCGTCGGCGCCTGGCGCACCGCGTGGATGTCGGGCTACTTCTACAACGACGGCCGAGTCAAAGACGTGGGCACCATGGACGTGGCGCTTGACTTCATAAAGACGGGCCCACAGCTGGTCCTGTTTGGACCATCGGAATGGCAGCAGGTCCAGAAGTCGAACCAGTTCAGCGTGCTCCCTCTGGCCGAGGGGCCCCGTGGAAACGTCCTGGTTCGAATCTCAATCCGACCGAATCTATGATTTTCCCAGTTTTGTTGGGGCCTTAGCTCACACCTCAAGTAAAACCTTAGGAAAATGAGACTAACCCTTGACTAAAGAAACAAGGCTCTGGTACCCTCATGGCGCTGGAACTGCTCTATTGTGGTTCTCAGGTCTTTATTTAGGAGCGAGGTTCTCCAATGTCCACACATAAGATCTTCATGAGTCCTCTGGCCGTCGCCGCCGGCCTCTCTCTGGCTACCCTGGTGGGCGCTCAGACAGAGAAGTCCGCAAAGGAACCGGCAAAGGTCGGTCCATTTGAGGTCGCTCCTCACTGGTCCAAGTACGAGTTTCCCAAGTCGATCCCTGAAGGCCGCCCCTTTCACATGGTGGTTTCGGGCGACACCCTTTGGGACATCGCCGGGCGCTATCTTGGAAACCCCTACCTCTGGCCGCAGATCTGGGAAGCCAACTCCTATGTGAAGAAGGCCCGCCTCATCTATCCGGGCGACCCGATCTTCCTTCCCTCGGTCCAGATGGCCGATGCCGCCGCCGGGACCGCGGGCGCCGAGGCCGGGGACGAAGCGACGGCCGCGGACAAGAAGGTCGAAGCTCTCGGCATTCCTGAGTGGATGGATATGGATGCGATGATCAATGTCGCCTCCGCCGACACCGTCCGCTTCTCCGGCTACATCTCGGCCTCGGTCGAGGACGAGAGCCTGAAAATCAAAGGCCTGGAGGCGGAGCACGGAACACGCCTCGAGAAAGTGATGGCGGGCACCCGCGAGTATCTTTATCTTGATCGGGGCGCCAGTTCCGGGGTCAAGGCGGGAGATCTCTATTCCATCCACCGGCGCGCTCGGGCGGTGAAACATCCGGTGACCCACAAGAAGGTCGGCTACCGCATCGAGACCACCGGCATTGCCCGGGTTGTGTTGGTAGGCGAAACCAGCGCACGGGCGGTGGTCGAGGTTTCGGGACGTGCGGTTACGGTCGGTGATTATCTCCGTCCCCTGAGCGATGTCGAATCGCCGTTGGTCAAGCGACGCGTGGTGGTCGAAGGCGGCGACCTCTCTCTTGACGGTTCCCGGTCCACTGGCTATGTGGTCGACATCGACGACGGCTACACGACCGCGGGCTCGGGTGTGGCGGTCGGCATCGATGTGGGCTCGGGCTCCGGCCTCGCGGTCGGCAAGGTCATCACGGTCTTCCGGCAGACCGATCGGTCGGACGTCATCACACGGCGGGCCCTGGGCGCGGCGGTGGTGGTGTCGATTCGCGAAAACTTCTCGGTGGCTCGGCTGGTCTACTCGAAAGGAGAGATCCTCGTGGGCGACCGGGTCATGGTTCAGCCCTAGCCTGGTCCGCCCTCTCGGGCGTTTCATTCAAGGAGCGGGGTCACCCGCTCCTTTTTGTTTGGAGTCGAAATTCCGCCACGACGGATGGGATCGGGGCCTCCCTCAGGCCCTCGAGCCTGCGAACCGACGGAAGTAGTCGATCCCCGAATAAACGGTCAGACCCAAGGCCACGAACAGGGCCGGAGCCACCAGAATCTTGAACCAGGCCACCCGAAGAGCCAGAAGCATCACGTAGATGGCCACGATCTGCGAGACCGTTTTCGCCTTCCCCGCTCCCGATGCGGACATCACGACCCCCCGACCGAGCGCCTCGGTCCGCAACCAAGTGACCGCGAACTCCCGCCCGATGATGACCGCGACAATCCAGGCCGGCGCCATATCCAGTTCGATCAGAGATATGAAGGCCGCGGACAGCAGCAGCTTGTCGGCCAGAGGGTCGAGCATGGCCCCCAGGCTGGTCTGCTCATTCCTCCGGCGTGCCAGCCAGCCATCGAAGTAGTCGGTGATCACCGCGATCGTGAACACCACCAACCCCAGGAACCAACCCCACTCGGTCCGGGTGAGCAGAAGCACCACCAGCCAGGGGACCAGGAAGATCCGAAGAGCCGTCAGGGCGTTGGGAAGGTTCATCTTCTTCGCCGCGATGTTGTCTTCCGGGGACCGCGCTCGGGCCGACCCTAGAGCCGGACGATATTGGGGGCATCAATGCCACGGGTCGCATTCCGGGCATCGAGGACGAGCTTGGAGCGCCTGACCAGATCCGCATAGGGCACGTTCGAGTGATCGGTGATGATCACCACGGCGTCGGCCCCCTCCACGGCGGCAGTGGAGTCGGTCGACTTGAGGTCGATCCCTTCATGTTCGAGAGTTGGAACCCAGGCATCGGTGTAGGTGACCATCGCCCCCTTGGACTGCAGGATCCTGATGAAGTCGACCGCGGGCGACTCGCGGACATCCTCGATGTCTTTCTTGTAGGCCGCGCCGAGTACGTGAATTCTGCTGCCCCGCAGACTGCGCATGCGATCGTTGAGAGCTTCCACCAGTCTCTCGACCACGTACTCGGGCATCCCGGCGTTGATCTCACTCGCGAGCTCAATGAAGCGCGCGCGGTAATTGAGAGTCTTCAACTTCCAGGAGAGATAGAGGGGGTCGATGGGGATGCAGTGTCCGCCCAGCCCGGGGCCGGGGTAAAACGCCATGAAGCCGAAGGGCTTGGTAGCGGCGGCGTCGATCACTTCCCAGACGCTGACATCAAGGCGGCGGCACATGAGCGCCACCTCGTTCACCAGGCCGATGTTGACGCTGCGGAAGGTGTTTTCCAGCAGCTTGACCATCTCGGCGGCGCGGGGGGATGAAACCACAATGATCGTCTCGATCGCCTTGGAGTAGAGCACCCTCGCGGCCTCCCCGCACTCCGCGGTCATCCCGCCTATCACCTTCGGGGTGTTGTGGGTATGAAATTTGGGGTTGCCCGGATCCACGCGTTCGGGAGAGAAGGCGAGGAAAAAATCGACGCCCACCTTCAGGCCCTTCTCGGACAACATGGGGAGAATGAGTTCGTCGGTGGTGCCGGGATAGGTCGTGCTTTCCAGGACGACCAGCTGACCCGCGCGCATGTTCTCGGCGATCCGACGCGTGGCGGAGACCACCATGGAAAGATCAGGATCCTTGGTCTTCGAAAGCGGGGTGGGGACGCAGATGATGAGTGCGTCGCATTCCGAGATGCGGGTGAAATCAGTGGTGGCCTTCACTCGCCCCTGGTCGACTAGAGCCTTGAGCCTTGCCGTCTCGACATCCTTGATATAGGACTCGCCCTTGTTCAGGCTCCCCACCTTGGCCTCGGAGAGGTCGAAACCGATGACGTCAAGACCCGAAGCCCCGAACTCGACGGCGAGCGGCAACCCCACATAGCCCAGCCCAAGGATGCCGACGCGGGCGTCTCCGCTCGCGATTCGGGTCTTCAGTGCGTCCAACGTCGGGTTCACCAAGAAAATGACCTCCAGTAGCCTCTGCGACAGGGGATTTTAGCCGTGTTTGAGCGGGGGCGCTCGCTCTTTCCGTGGTGACTAGGAAGGAGAGACGAACGACTCGATGGGCGGGTTCACCGCTCGCAGGTCCGCCACTGAACTTCCGCGGGAGGCCAGGACTCTCTCGATCGATTTCGCTACCACGCTGTCGGGCGTCGAAGCGCCGGCGGTGACCCCAAGCGTGAGCCGCCCGCCGCGGTTCAAGAGCCATTCGTTGATGGTTTCACTGGTCGGGGCGCCAAGAGCGCGATGGGTCAGGGCCCCGGTCGATGGATCGATGCATTCGGGCGACTCGACATAATACGTAGGGCATCGCACGGAACAAATCCGCACCAGGGCCTGGGTATTGCTGCTGTTGTACCCGCCGATGACCAGCATGACGTCAGGCGGGGTCTCTTCGAACATCTTCAGCACTGCGTCCTGCCGGTCCTGGGTGGCCGAGCAGATGGTGTCGAAGGACCGGAAGCGATTGGCCGCCTCCTCCGTCCCATGGCGTTCGACATAGACGCGGCGGAGCATCTCCTGCACCCGGAGGCTCTCGCTCATGAGCATGGTGGTCTGGTTGGCGAGGCCAATGCGGTCAAGGTGCACTACCGGGTCGAAGCCTTCGCTCACCGCCTGAGCAAAGCGGGCCATGAACTCGTCGCGACTCAGTTCGCCGCGGACGAACTGACAGACGATCTCCGTCTCGGCTTCGTCGCGAACACACAGGTACGCGCCATTGGGATGAAGCAGGGCCTGGGAGGCGGTGGCCCGCGTTTCCTCGTGATAGTGCTTGCCATGGATGACCACGGTGAAGCCATCCCGCGCATACTTCGAGACGTTCTTCCAGACGTTGAGGACGCTGCCGCAGGTGGTGTCAATGAGGACGGCGCCGATGGTGCGAAGATGCTTCATCTCCGCCACCGTGACTCCGAAGGCGGGCAGGACCACCACATCATCGGCCGCGACGGCGGCGTATCGAGTCTCCGGCACCCGGCCGTCTTCGAGGATGGTGAACCCCATGTCGCGCAGGTTCTGATTGACCGAGGGGTTGTGAATGATTTCGCCGGAGAGGAACAGCCGACGATCCGGGAACCGTTTCTTGGCTTCGTAGGCGTACTCGATGGCGCGATCGACGCCGTAGCAGAAGCCGAACTCTCGGGCCAGGCGGATGGTGAGGCCACCCGCCTGGGCGGCGTAGCCGAGATCCCTGATCCGGGCGATGACCTCGCTGCCGTAGTCCTGGTCGAGGAGGGGCCCTACCTCGGCCTTGAGGCCCAGTCCCTTCTGAAAATAGGTCTGCACCAGGAAGAGGTTACCAAGCGCACCCACATCGGCGTGATTCAGCCACCAGCCGCCGGTCGACCTTTTTGGGAAATAATGGAGACATCATGTGCGGTCGATTCACCCTTGCCACTCCCGCCGAGATCCTGGCCGCGTTGTTCGGCGTGGATGGGCTGGGAGACTGGAACGACCCCCGGTACAACATCGCTCCGCAAACCCGCGTGGTCACGGTGCGGCGGGAGCAGGGGAAGCCGATCGGGCAGTCGCTCCTTTGGGGCGCCACCAATCCACGCGATTCACGACCGCTGATCAATGCGCGCTCGGAGACGGTGGCGACTTCCCCGCTCTTCGGCCGGGCCTTCGCGACGTCACGGGTTCTCGTTCCCGCGGACGGCTTCTTCGAATGGACGAAGGAGGGAACGAGGCGCAAGGGCCACTATTTCCAGCAGCCCGGCGGCGGGCCGTTCGCCTTCGCGGGCATGGCGGTGAGCCCGCCTCCAGACCGCGAGTCGGGAGAACCAGCCGCGGTCATCCTGACCACCCAGGCCTCCGACTCGGTCAAGAGCTATCACGATCGGATGCCGCTCATCGTGGCGGCCGGCGGCTTCGACGTCTGGCTCGATGAGGGCGCGAACCCAAGATCGGTTCTCGGTGTGGTGGCCTCGGGTGCGCAGACGCAGTGGATATCGCGCCCCGTGGGCCCTGCAGTCAACAACGTCCGCAACGACAGCCCCGAGAACCTCCGCCGCGAGGAGCCGGCCTCGGACCCACAAGGCCGGCTGTTTTGAACGATAGTGGGGGGAGGGGGTTGCTTCGTCGGAGCACATTTCGAATGGCTCCTGCTGAGAAACCCGTGCGAGTTCGCCCCATTTCAGCCCCTTTCCGTCATTGCGAATGAGCCGAAGTTCCGGGATCGAGTGAAGCAATCTCTCGGGAGATTG
>JANLSZ010000116.1:0-7315 GCA_031362685.1 Vicinamibacteria bacterium
ACGCCCAACGCGGAGCTGCGCGAGAACACCACGTGGGATCTGGTGAAAGACGCCGAGCGCATCCGCGAACACCTCGGCATCGACAAGTGGCTCCTCTTCGGCGGCAGCTGGGGCAGCACGCTCGCCCTGGCCTACGCGCAGAAGCATCCGGAGCGCGTGAGCGGCCTCGTGTTGCGTGGCATCTTCCTCCTGCGCCGCAAGGAGCTTCTCTGGTTCTACCAGGAGGGGGCGAGCTGGATCTTTCCCGACGCCTGGGACGAGTACCTCAAGCCGATCCCCGAGGTCGAGCGGGGCGACCTGATGAGCGCTTACTATCGGCGACTCACGTCGGAGGACCCGGCGGTGCGCAGTGCGGCCGCGAAGGCCTGGTCGATCTGGGAAGGGACGACGAGCAGGCTCCATGTCGACCCCGACTACATCACCCGTTTCGGGGGTGACAATTTCGCGGACGCTTTCGCCCGGATCGAGGCCCACTACTTCGTCCACGGGGGCTTTCTTAACCGTGACGCCCAGCTCCTCGACGACGCCGCGAAGATCGCGCACCTGCCCGGAGTCATCGTGCAGGGCCGCTACGACATGGTGTGCCCGGCGGCGAGTGCTTGGGCGCTCCACCAACGCTGGCCGAAGTCGAAGCTCGTGATCGTTCCCGACGCCGGCCACAGCATCAAGGAGCCCGGCATCCTGAGCGCGCTCGTCCAGGCCACCGACGACTTCGCCAGCCCCTAGCGGACGCTCACCGGGCGAATGCCTCCAACACCGGCTTGCCGGTGAGGTCGGCGGGAAGGGTCAGGCCGAGGATGAATCCGGCGGTCGCGGCCGTGTCCATGGTCGAGACGGCCGCGGTGAGAGCGTAGGCCTCTCGGATCCTGGGCCCCGCGATGATCCACGGAATCGTCATGTCGAGAGGGTCGGCGGTGCCGTGGCCGGAGGCGTGCCCGCCGTGGTCGGCGGTCAGGATCAACGTCGTGTTTTCCGGGAGGGCGCTCATGATGCGCCCGAGCGCCGCATCGGCCTTCGCGATCCTGTCTTTGTAAGTGGCGGACATCCACGAGGTGGCGTGTCCGGAAAGATCCACATCGGGGAGATGGACGAAGAGCAGGTGGACCCCGGCATAGAGCTGCGCGATGGCCTGGTCGGCGACATCCGCGTCCGGGCGCGTGCCCCCCACGAAGACGTCCATCTCCGCGGTGTCCCTGAAGGTGTTGAACTTCTCCTTGCCGGCCACCATGGCGGTGCGAAGCCCGGCCCGGCGAGCGGCCAGGAAGATCGTGGGGGCCTTGATTGCGCCGTTGGCAGGAAGGTAGTCATCCCAGGTGATGCCGTGCTTGGCCGGCGGGTAGCCGGTCAGCATCGAGGTGTGCGAAGGGAGGGTGTTCGACGGGACGATGGTCTGGGCTCGCCAGGTGTAGGCCCCCTTGCTCGTCAACGCGCTCAGGTTCGGGGCATTCGATTGCGGAACGGCGTCCGCGCGAAGGCCATCGATCGACACGATCACGACCCTGAATGACGCGGCTGGCGCCGCCGTGCGGGTCGGGACCGCGACGTTGGTGGGGGACGATGCGCCACCGCACGCGGCGAGCAGCCCCAAGAAAGCGATGGCGACCAGTCGCAGCGCTCGCTTCATCAGGCGTGTAGTCTGGCACGGAGCGCGCGCGTGCGACAAGGACAGGGGACTGAAGAGGGAATCCCGAGGCGAACGGGTAGGCTAGGCGTTTGAGGGATGAACTGTGAGTGAGAACGAAGTCGTGGCCGAGACTCCAACCGGGGAGGACTTTGCGACCCTGTTCGAGGCGTCCTACGCGTTGAACAAGATCAAGCGCCTGACCAACGGTCAGGCCGTTGAGGGAACGATCGTCGCCATAGGCGGGGACGTCGCACTCGTCGACGTGGGCGCCAAGAGCGAAGCCACGATCGCTCTCGCCGAGCTCAAGAACCGGGACGGTGTTCTGGAGGCGAAGGTCGGCGATCGCATCCACGCCACCGTGGTCTCCACGGCGGGGGAGCTGCATCTGTCGCGGCGGTTGCAGCGCGGCGCCGCCTCGGCCCAACAGCTCGAAGACGCGTTTCGGGCCGGTCTTCCCGTCGAAGGCAAGGTCGAGAAGATGGTGAAAGCGGGCTACGACGTGAGCGTCGCCGGGCAACGAGCCTTCTGCCCGCAGTCGCAGATCGATGAGCTCCGCGAGATCGACCCCCTGGTCCACGTCGGCCGCGTCTACACCTTCAAGATCGTCGAATACAAGGAAGGCGGGCAGAAATTCGTGGTCTCTCGACGCAGGTTGCTCGAAGAAGAGCAGCAGGCGCGTGCTGTCGAGGTGCGTCAAAGCATGGTGCCCGACGCGGTGGTGACCGGGCGCGTGGTCTCGGTGCGTGACTTCGGCGCGTTCGTGGACCTGGGCGGGGGCGTGCAGGGGCTGCTCCACGCGTCCGAGATGGGCTGGTCGCGGTCGGACCCGTCGCAGGTCGTCAAACCCGGAGAAGAGATCACGGTGAAGGTCCTCCGGGTCGAGGAGGGCAAGATCGCGCTTGGGCTGAAACAGCTCACCGCTGATCCGTGGTCGACGGCGGCGGCGAACTACAAGGTCGGGCAGGTGCTCACTGGCCGCATCACCAGGATCGCCGAGTTTGGCGCTTTCGTCGAGCTCGAGGCCGGGGTCGAAGGGCTCGCGCATGCCTCGACCTTTGCGCCTACCGGGAAGTCGGGCGGCTGGTCGAAGTCGATCATCGTGGGCATGACGGAAGCGTTCGAGATTCTGAGCGTCGATCCTGCGGCGAAGCGGATCGGCGTGGCCCTCGTTGCCGAAGGATCTTCGCGCGCAGGCGCCGCGAAACCGTCCCGGTCGTCGATCGAGCCAGGCGCGCGACTCACCGGCAAGGTCGAGCGTCACGACAAGATGGGCGTGTTCTTGTTCCTCGCCCCCGGCATCACGGGACTGGTGCCCGCCAATGAAACCGGCGCGGCCCACGGCGTGGACCTGGTGAAAGCGTTTCCGCTCGGCTCCGACCTCGACGTCATCGTGCTCGAAGCCGACGCGGCGAGGCGCCGCATCCGTCTCAGCGTGAAGGCCATCGCCGACCGTGCCGAAGCCGCGGAGGTGAGCGACTACACCGCACGAGCAGGGGCGGCGCAGGCGCACAGCTTCGGGTCGCTCGCCGACAAACTGCGTGGGGCGCTGGAACCGCGGAAGAAGTGAAAGACCGATCCGCGACCAGGATGAGTCCCTGAAGGTCCGGCGCTAAAGCGCGTTTCCAACCGGCCGCGCCGCCGGCGCCGCCTTCGGCGGCTCCTCGGTGAAGTCTTCACCCGGGTTGATGAACCGGTCGGTCTCGAATTTGTATTGCTTGTCGTAGAGCTGGCGGTAGCGACCGTTCCGGGCGAGGAGGTCTGCGTGGCTGCCTCGCTCCACGATCACGCCGCCCTCGAGGACCAGGATCTGATCCGAACTGCGAATGGTCGACAGCCGGTGCGCGATGACGAACGTCGTCCGGCCGGCGCGCAGGTTGCGAAGCCCGTCCTGGATCATCTCCTCGCTCTCGCTGTCGAGGCTGGAAGTGGCCTCGTCGAGAATCAGGACGCGCGGGTTCGCGAGGATGGCCCGGGCGATGGACACGCGCTGGCGCTGCCCCCCCGAGAGCTTGATCCCACGCTCGCCCACCACGGTGTCGTAGCCCTGGGGAAACGCCTTGATGAATTCATCGCAGTGGGCCACGCGGCAGGCTGCGATGATCTCCTCCCGAGAGGCGCCCGGCTTCGCATATCCGACGTTCTCGATGATGGTGCCGTCGAAGAGGAAATTCTCCTGAAGCACCGAGGCGAGCTGGCTTCGATACTCGCCCAGCCGAAGGCCCGCGAGGTCCCGTCCGTCCACGAGGATCCGGCCGCTGCTGGGGCGGTTGAAGGCCATCACCAGACTGATGAGCGTGCTCTTGCCGGAGCCGCTCGAGCCGACGAGCGCCGTTGTCGTCCCCGCGGCCGCCGTGAACGACACGTGGTTCAGGACGGGCACGCCGGAGTTGTACTCGAACGAGACATCCTCGAAGGCCACATCGCCCCGGAGCCTGTCGATGGAGGCGCGGCTCGCGTCCTCGTCGGTCTCGGTGGGCATGTCGAGAATCTCCCGGATGCGATCGAGCCCGGCAAAGGCCTCGGTGATCTGGGTACCGATGGAGGCGATTGAGACCAGGGGCGCGGCCACGAGGCCGATGAAGAAGATGTACATGACGAGATCGCCGAGGGTCATTTGCCCCGCGATGATGGCCTGACCGCCGAGCCAGATCATGAGCACGCCGATCACGCCAATGATGACGGTGCTCAAGGCGGTGGTCGCGGAAACGCCGGTCATCGACTGCGCGATGTTACGGAACAGCCGATGGGCTCCTTCCGTGAAGACGATTTCCTCCCGCTTCTCCGCCGTGTACGACTTGACCACGCGGATGCCGCCGAGGGCCTCGGTCAAACGGCCGATCACTTCGCCGGTGATCTTGCCGCGCTCTTTGAACAGCGGGCGCAGCGTGCTGAACGCATACGCCATCCCCCCGCCAAACGTGGCGAGCACGAGCATGGTCACCACGGTCAGATGCCAGTTCAGCCAGAACAAAACGGTGAGTCCCATGGCCGCGGTCACAACGCCGCCCACCAGCTGCACCAGCCCCGATCCGACCAGATTCCGGATTCCCTCGGCGTCGTTCATGATCCGGGAGACCAGGATGCCGGTCTGGGTCGAATCGAAGTAGCGAACGGGCAGATGCATGACCCGGGCCTGGACGCGCTTGCGCATATCGGTGATGGCGCGCTGGGCTGCCACCCCCAGCGTCTGCGAAAGCACGAACGAAGTCATGGCTTGCACGAGGGTCGCCGCACCCGTAGCCAGGGCGATGGGCATGAGCAGATCGGTGCGGTTCTTGCCGATGACCTCGTCGATGAGCCACTTCGAGGAGGCGGGCAACACCAGGCCGGCCACCCGGCTGACCAGCATCAAACCGAGACCGAGGCTCAGGCGCCGCCGATGCGCCCAGACCAGATCGCGCGCCTCGCGCCATGCGGCCGAACGAGACACCTGGGCCTTTTTCGCAGCATCCATGAAGGACTGAACTGTACTACGCGCTACGTGCACCCCCGCCTCGCCTCCCCGCCACACCTCGATGCCCTATCCTCCGGGTGTGAAGCCGAATTGGGCCGCGATCAGGAAAGGGTCACGATGAAGAATTCCTACGAGGGCAAGTCGACGCTTCGGGCCCTTATCTGTTCCAAGAAGGACCTGCGGCCCGAGCTCGCCGGAACGTTGATCGGGCGTCAGGGCATCGAGGTCTACCGTGTTGAAAAGCTTGCCGACGCCCGGCTCGTCGGCTCCAGCCTGGGA
This sequence comes from Vicinamibacteria bacterium, assembly GCA_031362685.1. GTDB lineage: Bacteria > Acidobacteriota > Vicinamibacteria > Fen-336 > JAGNNV01 > JAGNNV01. The sequence continues at coordinate 5,358 of JANLSZ010000116.1, forward strand.
GTTCAGGTGATCCTGGTGGATCGCGAGTTCCCCAACGCCGCCGCCTTCATCCAGAAACTGCGCCAGGAACCGGCCACCCGCGATCGATCGATCGCGGTGCTGAGCCGCGGTTCGAAGCAAGGCGACAAGGAGATGCTCGCCGCGGGCGCCAACGCGGTCCTTCGCATGCCGCCCGACGCCGGCTGGGACGAGCGTTTCTCGAAACTTCTTACCGTGCCGGTGCGACAGCAGGCCCGCATGCTGATCCACATCGATGTGACGACCGAGCCCGAGTATCCCGCCGCGATCTTGAACCTGAGCCCGGGGGGCATGCTGCTCGCCACCCATCGCGTCCTCCGTAAAGGCGAGGAGCTCATGTTCCGCTTCAGCCTGCCCGACCGAACGATCATCGTCGGCCGCGGACGCGTGGCCCGCGACGCTCAGCCCACCGGCTTCGGTGTCGAATTCACCGACCTGGATGGGGAAGGGAAGCAGGCGGTCCTGGACTTCCTGCGCTCGGCCCGGTTGGACTGAGGCGTCCAGGCGCCGCGGAAACTCAAGCCGGCCACAAGCGCGGCTGCAGGTCGTATAGTCGTCTCGAACTTCACCGGGACAACCACAGGAGAATCTCATGTTCCAACGTCTCTCAAACAGCTGGTCTCTGGTGAAAGCCAGCGCCGCCGTGCTCAGCGCCGACAAAGAGCTGATGGTCTTTCCGGCCATCTCGGCCGTTCTCTCGGTGGTGGTGCTGATCACCTTCGCCGTGCCCAGCGTGCTGGCCGGCCTGTTCGACTCAACCGCCCTGGCCGATTCGGGCTTCCCCCTGGCGGGCTACGTTGTGGGCTTCCTGTTCTACGTGGTCCAGTACTTCGTCATCTTCTTCTGCAACACGGCCCTGGTCGGAGCGGCCCTGATCCGCCTGCGCGGAGGAGACCCCACCGCCGCTGACGGTTTTCGAGTTGCCAGCTCGCGGCTTGTCCCGATCCTGGGTTACGCGCTGATCGCGGCCACGGTCGGCCTGATTCTGCGCAGGATCTCGGAGCGTAGTGGGGTCCTGGGAAAGATCGTCGTCTCGCTGGTGGGCCTCGGCTGGAATCTGGCCACCTTCCTGGTCGTGCCGGTGCTGGCGGCCGAGAACGTGGGGCCGATGGACGCGGTGAAGCGCAGCTCCGCCTACCTGCGCAAGACCTGGGGCGAGCAGATCGCGGGCAACGCCGGTATGGGAGCCGTGTTCGGCTTGCTCAGCCTTGGCACGGTCATGGCGGGGATCGTGCTGTTCATCGCCGCGGCCCTGACCCAGTCCGCAGCCCTGATGGTGCTGGTGGGTGTGGGATCGCTCCTGGCGCTGATGGCTCTGGCCCTGGTCAGCTCGGCCCTGAGCGGAATCTACGCCGCGGCCCTTTACCGCTACGCCGCCGAAGGCGACGCCGGGACTTTCTTCAGCGCGGACATGGTCAAGGGCGCCTTCCAGAGGAAGTAGATTCCACAGTGTCAACCGTAAGCATTTCCTACGACCTCGCCAAAGACGACGACGCCCAGGCATTCCGAGTCGCCGTCGCGGCCGAAGGTGCTTTCTCGGCCCTGATCGACTTCTACCTGCTCGCGGTCGAGCGACGAGACCGGCGCGCCCGGTCCCAGCCGGCCCATGTCGTGCGCGCGCTCCTCCGTGATCGTCTCACCCAGCGAGGGGCCGCCTGGGCGCTCAAGGCCAATGCCCTCAAGCCCAAGCGGTGGCGACGCTCGCCACGACTCGCGACTCTGACCGTCGAAGTGGGTTTTCCGTATCTGGCCTGGCTGAACGCCGACGGCATCTTCGCCACGATCAGGGACGTCGATGCCTCATTCAAGGCCGACGAGTCGCCGGTCGCCTGGAAGGAGATGGCCGCGATCATCCTGGCCAAGCTGGACAAGAACGGCGCATCGGCCGCGTTCCACCACGAGGTCCAGTCGCGCAGCGAGTGAAGGGTAGCGAACTCTGA
>JANLSZ010000143.1:0-2111 GCA_031362685.1 Vicinamibacteria bacterium
ATTGCGAGGAGCCCATCTGACGCAGGCGACTCCGTCATTGCGAGGAGCCCGTCTGACCCAGGCGACTTCGTCATTGCGAGGAGGCCGCCGGAGGCGGCCTCCGAGCGCGCCAGCCTGCCCTCGGGGCAAGCAACCCTCTCCTCCAACTCTTTGTCGGCGGTGACGTCGACTCGTCCTCGCTCTTGCACTTGGCGGAGGCGATCTTGAAGCGAGCGAGCCATTACGACCACTCCGTCATTGCGAGGGCGGCGTCCGTTTCCGCGGCGGCCCGAAGCAATCTCATGGAGTGACGAGATTGCTTCGTCGGAAGCCCACCGATGGCCTCCTCGCAATGACGGCGGGTGGTCATCCCTGCGCCGCCAATCGCAGCAGATGCAGCGCCACTTCCTTGCCCTTCGACCCCACTTCGCCGGCTGGGCCGACGCAGGAGGGACACCCATCGAAGCAAGGACAGTTCTCGATCAGGGTGAGGCTCTCCGAGATCAACCGATCATGCAACCGGAACAGAGGCTCCGACAACCCGATCCCGCCGGGGTAGTTGTCGTACACAAAGATGTTCGGCTCGTAAGGCTCGAGCACCCGCGGCGGCGTCATTGCGAGGAGCCCATCTGACGCAGGCGACTCCGTCATTGCGAGGAGCCCGTCTGACCCAGGCGACTTCGTCATTGCGAGGAGGCCGCCGGAGGCGGCCGACGAAGCAACCCCCTCGCTCGGCCTACCAAACTGTTTTCTACGATCCGGCCAAACCGGCACTAGCCCCATCCCGCGCTCCACCCTGGCCTCGCCCTGGCCGTTGTCGCCTACGGCCACCCCAAGGTCCCGCCGATCGCACATGAGGAACAAAGAAGCCAGCTGCCCAAGAGTATGCGACAGCGCTATCACCCCATCCCGCTTTTCTTCCCCTGTGAACGGCAGGGCCGCAATCACCTCCCGGGGAATCGTGAGCCAGTACGAGGTGGTGTGCATCTCCTTCTGAGGCATCTGAAGCTCTCCCGACCCCACGTTCTCATTCGTATAGAACTTGATCTTCTTGAACCCCACCACCTGCTGCGAGACGTGGACCTCGCCATGCGACCGCTTCACCTGCCCCCGCGGCTCCTCGAGAAACGAATCGAGTATCCGAACCTTCGTGTACGTGATCGCATCGGTGTAGTAATCGACATCCGCCTCGCGGATGTGCGCCCGCCGCTCCTTGTGGTCGTATTTGTGCACGAGGTACGTCTTCCCCTCGAGCATGTACACCGCCTTCTCATGCACCATCATGGGCGCGGAGTCGAAATCCACCTCGGCCACGATCTTCGGCTCGCGAGTGATGTCCTGAATCACGAAGTTGTCGGACGACACGCTGCGCAGCGAGACGGTATCCGCGGGGTAGCTTTCATGCGTCCAGTGCCACGAGTCGCCCGCCTTATGCACAAACCCCTGAGTCTCGAGGAACCCAAGGATCTCCACCAGATTCTCCGACCCGAACGTCTCATCCGACTCGATGGGCAGCTCGAACGCCGCGCACTTGATGTGCGAAATCAGGATATGCAGGTTGTCGGGATTGATCCGCCCTTCCTCAGCCGTTGCTCCGAAGAAATACTCGGGATTCCGCCCGATGAACTGATTGAGCGGCGTCGAGTTCAAAACCAGCACCGCGGCCGAAGTCGACCCGCGCCGTCCCGACCGCCCCGCCTGCTGCCAGGTGGACGCGACCGTCCCCGGATACGACAGCATCACCGCGACATCGAGCGACCCGATGTCGATCCCCAGCTCCAGAGCGTTGGTGGAGACCACACCCAGCACCGACCCCTCGCGCAGCCCCCGCTCGATCTCGCGACGCTTCAGCGGCAAATACCCCCCGCGATACCCGCGGATCACACCCTCCGACCCAGGCTTGCTCTCGAACATGTCCTTGAGATAGCGTGAAGCCTCCCTTTGGGGAGGCGAAAGCCTGGCCTCGGGCCACGTCACGAGCACCTCGGTAGCCAGACGCGAGGGAGCGAACACGATGGTCTGCAACCCCTTCTCCAGAAACCGGGAAGCGATGTCCCGAGCCGACCCAAGCGCCGACTTCCGAATCCCATTGCTCGCCACGCTGCCGCTGGGCTCGGCGTATTCGGCGCGGG
>JANLSZ010000121.1:0-2827 GCA_031362685.1 Vicinamibacteria bacterium
CTTGTATTTCGAAGCGGGAAAATTCAGCTGGTCGCGCCAGGCCAGGATCTGGAAGATATCGTCGGCGTTTTCGAGGGCCTGGAGATTGTCCTCGAAGCCAAGGCCTCTCATCATCATCCGCGCCCACTCCGCGTGGGTCACCGGTGACCGGCGCGGGTCTCCGTACAATGGAACGAGCACGGCGGCGGAGAGGGCCGCGAAGATCCAAAGCGCGCGTTTTGTCTTTATCACGGGAGCGTTCGGCGAGGAAATATCGAGAATCTCGGAATGAAACCGGATGGAATGAGGGAAAAGAGCCGATAAATTGTAACGAGGGTAGCTCCTGAGTGTAGGAGAACCCGTTGGATCGAAAGAAGTGGGGCTGTGAGCGCGCTCACCCCCAGTCTTTGAAGCCTCGTCTGTGAAGTATATTTTAACTTGTTCAATGCAAAGAGTATTCACTGATGAGACCCAGGTCCTCGAAGCGCACCTGAAGCTTCGGGGCCTCAACCGAAGCTCGCGTCGGGATCTGGTGGTCGGCATCTTCCTTGCCTCCAACAAACATCTGTCGGTGGACGACCTCTACAACCTCGTGCGAAAAAGATCCCCGAGGATCGGGCGGACCACCGTGTATCGAACTCTCAAGCTCCTCGAGAGCGCCGGCCTCGCTCAGACCATGGTTCTCGAAGGTGAGACCCGGTTCGAACCCGAGCTGAATCGACGCCATCACGATCACTTCATATGCAGGGGATGCGGCGCGATCTTCGAGTTCACCTCCGACGAGATTGAGTCCTTGCAGGAAGAGGAGGCGCGGAAGATCGGTTTCCGAATCGAGGGGCATAAGCATCAGGTCTTCGGGACGTGCGCAAAATGTCAGAGGGTCGAAAAGGGAAAATGATGAAGCTGCGACTGGCTCGAATCGAACTGCGTCATCTCAAGATGCCGCTGCGATTCCGTTTCGAAACCTCGTTCGGCGCCACCACCGAAAAGCAATTCCTGCTCGCCCAGGTCTTCTCGGACGACGGCGCCTGGGGCCTGGGCGAATGTGTGGCCGAGGAACATCCCTACTACCTGCCCGAGACCAACGGCACCGTCGCCCATGTGATTCGCGACTTCCTCGCTCCCCTGGTTCTGGGCCACGTCTTCGAATCGCCCAGTGAAACGGACGCGCTTCTGTCCAGAATCCGCGGACATGAAATGGCGAAAGCGGCGCTCGAGATGGCGATCTGGGATCTGTTCGCCCGTGCAAAGGGAGAGCCACTCTCCACCACTCTGGGCGGGGCGGCGCGGGAGATGATTCCCGCCGGAGTGTCGATCGGCCTGCAGGCCGATATTCCTTCGCTCCTGAAACTGGTGAGTGCCGAAGTCGCGGCCGGCTATCAGCGGATCAAGGTCAAGATCAAACCCGGGAGGGATATCGATCTGGTCCGGGCCATTCGAAAAGAATTCCCAAACGTGCCTCTCATGGTCGACGCCAACAGCGCATACACCCTGGCCGATGCCGGCAAACTCCGCGAATTCGATGCCTTCAATCTGATGATGATCGAGCAGCCTCTGGCCTGGAACGACATCGTCGAGCACTCGAAACTGCAGCCTTCCCTCAAGACCCCGATCTGCCTGGATGAATCGATCACCAGCGCAGCCGCGGCGGAAAGCGCCATCTCCATCGGGGCCTGCGGAATCATCAACATCAAGGCGGGCAGGGTTGGCGGTCTGGAGACCTCGAGACGCATTCAGGCGACCGCGGCGCGGCTCGGCATTCCGGTCTGGTGCGGAGGGATGCTGGAATCGGGAATCGGTCGTCTGGCCAACGTCCATTTGCAGACCCTTCCCGGCTTCACCCTGCCCGGAGACACTTCCGCAAGCGCTCGTTACTTCGATGAGGATCTGATCGAACCCGGAGTCACGGTCGACGCGAAGGGCCGAATCCGCGTGCCCACCGGGCCGGGCCTGGGGCATGAAATTGTCTGGTCGAGGGTCGACCGGGCCACCGTCCATCGAGAAGCCTGGACCACCTGACCGGTCACGAAACCCCCTATCCATGCACAATAGAAGGCCAAGCTCAGATATTCTGTCCCTTGGACTTTGACCCATGGAGCAGACTCTGGTTCTGAATGCGACCTACGAGCCCCTGGGCGTCGTGTCGTGGCAGCGCGCCATGACTTTGCTCTATCAGAACAAGGTGGAGGTCGTCGCCTGCTATGAGCGGTTCGTTCGCGGCGTGAAGGCTCACATTCCCCTGCCTTCGGTTCTGCGCCTGCTCCGCCACGTCCGCCTTCGACGGATCTTCTCGGAAGTTCCCTTCTCGCGCGGAAACGTCTACGCCCGCGACGAGCACCACTGCCAGTACTGCGGCAAGGAATTCGACCCTGGCCGCCTCACTTTCGACCATGTGGTTCCGGTGGCGCGGGGCGGGCTCAAAACCTGGGAGAACATCGTCACCTGCTGCATCGAGTGCAACCGGCGCAAGGGGGATCGCCTGCCCGAGGAACGCGGCATGAAGCTCGTGCGCAAGCCTCGAAGGCCCGACCTCCCACGCGCCCTCGCGCTGACTTTCGCGAACCGCTTCGCTCCGGAAGACTGGCGTGATTATCTCTATTTCGGGAAACGCTCCCAGGCCTCGTATGGAGGCCCTGTTTGAGTCTTCAAGGTGAGCTTGGGACCATGGCGCTCGCGGACATCCTTCAATGGGTGTCTCAAGGTCGGAAAACGGGAGCGCTCCACATCACTCGGGGAGCGGTAGAAAAGCGCATCTCGTTTTCGGGGGGCTCGATCCAGTCTTCCTGGTCGAACGACCCACGCGAGTCACTGGGTCAGTTCCTGGTGCGCGAGCGGCTGATCAGCGAAG
>JANLSZ010000210.1:0-1659 GCA_031362685.1 Vicinamibacteria bacterium
GGACCGGAAAACCCAGCATTCCGCGGGCGAAGATATTGGCGCCCTTGCTCAACACCCGCCGGTGGAGGCCCCATCCGCTGGTGCCGCCTCCCGAAACGTAGCGCGAGCCGATAACAAGGTCGTAGTCCTTCGCCTTGGCGAGAAGCTCGGGCACATAGTCCGGCCGGTGCGAAAAATCCGCGTCCATTTGGATCACGGCCTCGTAGCTCTCGGACAAGACCCGCGTGAAACCAGCGATGTACGCCATAAAGCCCTCGGAAAGGCTTGAACTCGTGGGGAGGCCCTCGCGAAGGGCGGTCATTGCAATGACGGCGCAATGACGGCAGGTCGGGACGAAGTTCGGCGCGACCCGCCGCAGCGGCTACGCATCCGGAACTTGGCCCTCGCCAAGGACGGCCGAGTTCCTTTTGCTGCCGAAGTGCTTCGCCTATTCGATTTCCAGCCGACGAAACTCTCCGGCTCGCACATTGGCGACGGCGAGACAAAGCGCCGCGGCGGCGCGCTCGATTCGGCGGAGGTTGTTCGTCGAGAGTTCCACGATGGCGATCCGTCGCGACTCCAGATTCTGCTGATAGCGGAGGTTCTGATCCGACGTGACGAACACGTCAAATTGCTCCTCCGCCAATCGAACGAGGTCTCCGTTCTTGATTCCCGTCCAGCCCATGCGACTCGGGGTGTTGCATTCATGCCCGACCAGCACCAGGCGGAGCGGCCATGGCACACACTCATCCAGGAGGATTCTCACGAGGCGGTGAGCAGTGCGGCTTCGCTCCTCTCGAGGACGCGACACGCCAGTTCCCGGGGTACCGAGGGGAAGCACTCGATGAACTCCTCGAGGGAGTAGTTGTCCTCCAGATAGTCGAAGAGGGTCTTCACCGGAACCCGGGTGCCGCGGAAGACAGGGGTCCCCCCGAGAATCTCCGGGTCGACGGTGATGAGATCAGGCGGGTGCACGACTCGGAGCATACCGCTCGATGCAGGGAGACGGCCCATTTTGGGCACTTTTCGATCCGCCTGGACCCCGGCTTTCGCCGGGGTGATGGGGTGGGGTTTCTCGCCCTCACGTCACGGAGCGCGCAGCCTGGCCTTGGGCCACACCGTCGGTGACCACTTCGCGATGACGGATGGGTTCCGTGAACGATGGGGGCCTCGCAATCGGTCCCGTCACTGCGAGGCGGCCATCGGAACTCACACTTCCGTCACTGCGAGGAGGCCCTCGGAAGGCAGCCGACGAAGCAGTCTCTCGGGGGCTCGTGAGATTGCTTCAGGCCACACACAGAACGGCGGGGCCTTCGCAATGACGGATGGGTTCCGTGAACGACGGAGCCTTCGCAATGACGAATCACCGTCACTGCGAGGAGGCCCTCGGAACTGATACCTTCGTCATCGCGAAGGACCCGAAGTTCCATCTCGGACTGAAGCGATCTCCCCGTCCCTCGCGCCGTCTACCGCTCGCGAGACAGCCGCAGCACGGTCCCTATCGCGCGAAAGACCTCCGCCCGGGAGATCTTCGACTTTCCATGCCGTCTTTCCTCGAAGATGATGGGAATCTCGGCAACCCGCGCGCCACTCTTCAAAGTCCGGTAGAGCATCTTCACCAGGAATGAATCGCCCTCGGCCAGAACGCTGTTGAAGTCGATCTTGCGCAGCGCCTCGGCC